>CAYUCJ010000316.1:0-4114 GCA_964443285.1 uncultured Desulfobacteraceae bacterium
TGTTATGGACCGCATTGATAAGCCCCGTGATCCCCGAATGAAAAAAAGTGGAGTCCCCAATGAAAGAGACCACTTTCTGGTCGGTGGCCTCCGCGAAACCGCATGACGAACTCACCGAAGACCCCATGCAGATGAGAAAATCGGCCATGGAAATGGGTGGCAGCAATCCCAGGGTGTAGCACCCGATGTCAGTGGGATGGATCGCATCGGGGCCGTACACCTGTTTGACGGCGTGGTAGGTGGCCCGATGTGGGCACCCCGGGCACAGGGTCGGGGGCCTTCCGGGGAGATCAGGGATCCCGGAGAGGTCCAGTGGTTGGGCCCTCTGGTATTCCACCCCGAAATACTCGCCCACGGCCTCACGGATCATGCCGGGATCATATTCAAACAACCGGGAGAGTCTTCCCACCCCTTTGCCCTGTATAGAGAGGGTCAGGCCGTTTTCCTGGGCCATGGCCTTGATATCGTTCTCCATGACCGGCTCCAGCTCTTCCACCACCAGGACCTTTTCCACCTGATTGAGGAACCGGGAGATAAGGGCTTTTGGCAGGGGCCAAGAGAATCCGATTTTCAGGGTACTGACTTTGTCACCCAATCCCAGGTCCTTGATCGCGTCCTTCACGTAGTTGAAGCTGACCCCATTGGTCACGATGCCCCATTTGCCGGTGCCGATGATTTCGTTCAAGGGTGAATGTTCGCTTTTTTCTAGGGCACGGTCGTATTTTTCAAGGAGCAGCTTGTGCAGTTTTCGACCCACAGCGGGTACGGTTACGAAATGGAAAGGATTCTTTTGAAAATGCCCTTTGTTTTTTATGGGTTTGAGGTCGCCGAGCTTGACTTTGCCGCGAATGTGGTTCAAACGGGTGGTGGTCCTGACAAAGATCGGAAGTTCCAGTTCCTCGGAAAGATCCAGGGCCGAAACGGTTACGTCTTTCATTTCCTGAGGATCGGTGGGCTCCAGCATGGGCAGGCCGGACAGGCGGGCATAAAAGCGATTGTCCTGTTCGTTCTGGCTGGAGAAGAGATAGGGGTCGTCAGCGGTGATAATCACCATGCCGCCCTTTGTCCCCACATAGGCCAGGGTCATGAGCGGATCGGCCGCTACATTAACCCCAACGTGCTTCATGGTTACCATGGTCCTGAGACCGCAGACCGCGGCACCGGCCCCCACTTCCAGAGCAACCTTTTCATTGGTGGAATACTCGAAGTAGAGATCCGATTCCTGGCTTATCCTGAAAAACTGTTCCGGAATTTCAGATGAAGGTGTCCCGGGGTAGCAGGTGGAAAATGCCAACCCGGCCTCCAATGCTCCCCGTGCAATCGCCTCGTTTCCGAGGAGGAGCATTTCCTTTCCTGGTGAGTTTGTCAATAATTTGTGCATATTTACCCCCGACCTTACATAGGATTAAACAAAAGGATGGATACGCAGCCACAAAACAGCTATAATCTAGCTATAATAGTTCACTACTGGAGCCCCTCTGAAATGTCAAGAAAAAACTCGGACCCGAGTCGGCATTGTCAGGAGACCTTGAAACTCTCAACCATTCCCGCATATTTCTTTCTCAATTTGGGCTTTTCTATCTTTCCGGTCGGGTTTCGCGGTACCTGGTCAAAAAAAACCTTTCGGGGCCGCTTGTAACGTGGAAGGGATTCGCAAAAGGCCAGGAATTCATCCTGGGTCATTTCCTGCCCTGCCTTGGGCTGCACAATGGCCGTCACGATTTCCCCCAACCTTTCATCCGGCACCCCGATAACGGCGACATCCTGTATTTTCCGGTTCTCCATGAGGAAGTCTTCAATCTCCACGGGAAAGATATTTTCTCCTCCCGAAATGATCACGTCTTTTTTTCGATCCACCAGCCAGATGAACCCGTCCTCGTCAGCGCGGGCCATGTCGCCCGTCAGGAGCCAGCCGTCAAAGAGGGTGCTTTTCGTGGCATCCGGGTTCTTGTAATAGGACTTCATGACGCCCGGTCCCTTGACCATGAGTTCTCCCACCTCTCCCTTTGGAACGGTTTCAAGATGGGTGTCTACGATCTTGTATTCCCAGTCAAAGCCTGGGATGCCGATGGCACCGACCTTATGGAGGTTTTCTATACCCAGGTGGACACAGCCCGGACCCGTGGTTTCGCTCAATCCATAATTGGTATCGTAGTCATGTTTGGGAAAGACCTTTTTCCAGTTCTTGATCAGGCTCGGGGGGACCGGCTGGGCGCCGATGTGCATCAGGCGCCACTGGTCCAACTGGTAGTCTTCCAGTCGTAATTCGCCGTTTTCCAGGGCCACAAGGATATCCTGAGCCCAGGGAACCAGGAGCCAGACGATGGTGCATTTCTCTTCAGATACGGCCTCAAGGATCCAACGGGGCTTGACGCCCTTTAAGATGACCGCCCTGGCGCCCACGATGAAGTTTCCGAACCAGTGCATCTTGGCGCCCGTGTGGTATAGAGGGGGTATGCAGAGAAAATTGTCTTCGTGGGTCTGGTTGTGGTGACGGTTTTCGATTACGCAGGCAAACTCCAGGTTTCGATGGGTGAGAAGGATGGGTTTGGGCATCCCCGTGGTTCCCGAGGTGAAATAGAGGGCCGCTTCGTCAGTGATGCTCAGGGGAATCCGGGGATCCAGGGAAGTTCCTTTATCCAGAAAGGCAGTGAACGGTTCCGCATAACCGGGCCTCAGTTCCTCAGGGCCCACAAAGATGTAGTCTCTGATGGTGGTCAGGTCTTCCTTGATGGCGTCGATACGGTCTACGAATTCCTCTCCAAAAAGGATGGCCTTGCCTTCTGCGATCAGGGCGCAGGAGAGGATATCCTCGGCCGTAAACCGGAAATTAAGGGGAACTGCCCATGCCCCGGTCCTCAAAATTCCGAAATAGGTGGGGAGCCATTCTAGGCAGTTCATCATGAGGTGGATGACCTTGTCGCCTTTTCGCACGCCTTTTGCAATGAGTCCGTTGGCAACACGGTTGGCCATGAGGTCGAATTCATTCCAGGTGATGGAAAGGCGCTTGGTTTTCGCAGGCTCCCTTTCGATCAGGGCGATTTCGTCACCGTACATCCTGGCATTTCTGGCCAAAATCTCTCCAATAATCATGGCAAACCTCCTTGCTGGGAGTTGGGATAATATCTGGGGGACCGGATGGGTGGGATGCAGATTATGGAAAAAATCCGAACTAAAGCATCGCCTTGGCCATGGGCAGAAATGGCGAGTTTTTGTATGTAGAGATGAACTCCTTCAGTGTTTCCTGTTTCTCTTTCGCCTGGTTAGTGAGTCCGTAAAGACGGGCCATATCCAGCATGGCCGATTCTCTGAACGGATTGCCCTTGTCGGATAAAACAGGCTTCAGGCTGAGGATCGCGGTCTGGTTCTGGCCTTTCTGTTCATAGCACGCCGCCAAGGCCGTTCGAGCCAGGGATTCGTAGCGATCATTTCCGGTGACCTTGTCAAGGAACTGCCGGTAGAGGGTTATGGCCCCATCGTAATCTCCCTCTAGAAAATCGATGTAGGCCTTCTCAGGGAGTGCCAGCCGGGCAGCCTTGGACATACCGTACCCGTCGATGACCTTTTGGAACAATTCTCCGGGGTTTTTGAGATCGTCGGGTTTCATGTCGGGCTTGAGGGCTTTTGCCAGGGCCTCATAAGCGCTATTGTAGAGTTCCTGCCCGCTGTTGTTCATATGTCTGTAGTAGGTGTATCCTGACAGAAAGATGATGAGAAGAACGCCTGTAGCGATACCCAGATATTTGAGTTGTTTCAGATGAGTAGAAAAGTAGTTCACCGCTTTTGTGGAAAAAGTCAGGAACTCATCGGGTTCTTTAAGCAATTGCTTCCTGGTGATTTTCTTTTTTGCCATGTTTTCCATTCCGTGCGTTGGATTTTGATTGAGAAGAGCCAGGAAAAGGTGATACCAGATGGCGGCTGAACCCGTCAAGACAAAAACATGGGTTGCCGTTTATTGTCAAATGTCAAATCAATGGCAAATATCAAATGGCGAAATCGAACAATCTTTGCGATTTCGTGCGTTCCGCCGTCACCCCTGGCTGGAGCTGACAGGTGGTAGGAACGGTTTTGGCATTTGTTTCTTTCCGGTTTAGGTGGTATGTTACTATGCATT
>CAYUCJ010000317.1:0-4101 GCA_964443285.1 uncultured Desulfobacteraceae bacterium
TCATCGTCGGCCTCCAGATACTTCGCCCATTCTTTCCAGTAAAAAAAGCCCTCATAGGCAAAGGCCACACCGTCCCGGGTGGAATAGTGGGCCCGAACAATGGCGCAGGAGTTGCTTGTTGAGCCGTAGCCGGATGTGGGCAGCTTGTCTATGTTGAGGGTCTTGTACCCCTTTTTTGCCAGCTGGAATCCGGTCGCGGCACCGAGGATGCCCGCCCCGACAATAATTGCATCATAACGCTTGTTTCCCATAATCTTCTCTCCTTTGTTCAATTTTCTCCACCCCAAGGGGCAGGTTGTTAACTGTTACATTTTGACGACTCCCGACGAAATCGCTTTTTCATCCTGATCCAAGGAAGCGGATCTGAGAATCTTTTTCATGTGCTTTCTCATAGTGCACTTGGCAACTCACTTCTACATGGGCGGCTATTTGGGGTTCACTCCTCTCAACCCCTACACGCTTCTATGGCGTAACTCTGAATCTTAAATAGCCGTCCATCCACTCCGAAGTGTTTAGAAAGCATTTGAAAAAGATTCTCAGGTTCGGTTCCTCTTCGTTGTTCATAAGCTTCCTCCTGCGACATGAACCAGCTTTTTGCAGAGCCGTCAGATCTGTTCCACGATAAAGCGTGTCTTCCGAAAGTGGTCCCGCACCGTCTGTTCGACCCTCTCTTCGTCGCCCGCCCTGAGGGCTGAAATAATCCGAAGGTGCTCCGCGATCGATTGCCTGATTCTCTCTGCATCATTGAAGCTGAGGGCCAGTATTTTTCTCATCTGGAGGCTGTCATGGAGGTTCCAGATCATTTCCTTGAGGCGGTCCATGCCGCAGGCATTGATGATGCCTTCGTGAAAGCGTTTGTCCGCTTCCACATATTCCAGCCGGCCTTTCTCATAATCGCTTAAAAGATTTTCCAGTGCATCGATGGCTTCACTGGTTATCTTTGTTGTGGCGAGCCTGCCGGCCAGCCCTTCAAGGGCCTCGCGGATGAGCAGTATCTCGAGGGCCTCCTCCTTGGTCCAGCGCCTGACGAACGTCCCCCTTCTGGGTATGATTTCCACCAACCCTTCTTTGGAAAGCTGGTTGAGCGCCTCCCGAATGGGCGTCCTGCTCACATCCAGTTCCTCTACCAGGTCATTTTCCTTCAGCCGCATGCCCGGCTCAAGCGCTCCGCTGGTGATGCCTTGGCGGAGCATTTTGTAGACCTCTCCCCTGAGATCACGTACGGTCCTTATTTTTCTTATGGCCTGCGGGTGTTGCCTCATGTGAGTACCGTTTTGTAAAAGGGTTCATCAGGCGTCACTCGATATCTATAGAAACGCGCTTTAAAAGCGTGCGCCGGAAATGCAGAAGTAAGTTGATTGGTTTCTTTATGAAGATGCCTTGAAAACTGTATATGTCTACATATACAGTTTTTATATAAACCTACCTTGTGAGGCCTGTCAAGAAAAATTTTGAACCCTGTTCATTTCAAACCCCTAACTCCTCTCTCGCAAAACGGATGCTCCTGACCACGGCATCGTACTCCCGGCGCCTCGCCTCCTCCGGGTCCGTGGTCCGGGGTTCGAATTCCACTTCCAGGTTGAGACGCTTCATTTGGGGCTGGGAGCTGATGATCTGGAAGGCCCGCCGCATGGGCACATCCCCCTCACCGCAGGCCACGCCGGTGATCCTGCAGCCGAACGGTTCAAATTCGATCCGGTGGTCCGAGAAGTGGTTGGTGAAGGCGTAGGGGGCCAGCTTCTGGATAGCCGTCAGCGGATCCTCCCCCACCATGAGCGAGTTGTTGGTGTCTACGCAGGCGCCGACAAAAGGGTGATCGATCCGGTTGATGATCCACAACACCTCGTCGGAAAAGGCCTCGGTATGGTTCTCCAGACAAAGTCTCACACCCGACTCCTGCGCCAGGGGGGCTGCGGCCATGACCTTTTGGGCCAGAGCTTCCAGTTGGGAGACCACCTCCGGGTGAAAGGCGCTTCCGCAGACGGGATGGGGACGGTGGATATCCATGCTGATCTTCCCGATATCCGAACCCAGATGGTGTGCGATGTGGATGCCCTGTTCAATGGTGTTGGTGAGGCGGTCATCGTACCCGGAGGCATCCATGGAAAAATTGTACTCCAGGAAGAGGCCCCTTTCCTCCGCCCCCTTCCTGACGTCGGCCAGATGGGCATCGCCCGTGTCGCCCAGATCGGCAGCGGTCAGGTGGAGGCCGTCGAGGCCCAGCTTGACCGCCTCGTCCATCAGCTGAAAGATGTCCCAGGCCCGCTCCCATTCCAGCTTGTAGCCGCCCCAGTTCTGCCCCATCCCATGAAGATGGAAGCTGTACGTATGCAAACCCAGAAGCATTATTTTCCTCCTACGTTCCGGTGAGCAATGGATGCCTCTTCAAGAAAAC
Organism: uncultured Desulfobacteraceae bacterium; assembly: GCA_964443285.1. Taxonomy (GTDB): domain Bacteria; phylum Desulfobacterota; class DSM-4660; order Desulfatiglandales; family Desulfatiglandaceae; genus CAYUCJ01. The sequence goes on from CAYUCJ010000317.1 coordinate 2,396, forward strand.
GAAAGAAGTACCTGGCCAGGGCGAAAATGACAAATGTCAAAGCAAATCCAAACGCCCAATGCCAAAACACATCCTGCCCGGCTCTGCGCTGCGGCCGAGCGCTGCATCTGCACTCCCGGAACTTCATGTTTTGTTCTATTTACTCATTTGACAGTGGGATTTTGAAATTTGGCATTATTCGGCTCCGCACAGGAAAATTTCTGTCCCCCTTTAAGCCAGGTCGTTCCATAACGAACGAGTGCAGTGCCTATCCGCCTGCCATGGGTCCCACCACCACGATTTCAGCATCGTGATCGATCAGCTCGTCCTTGTCCTGCTGTTTTCCATCAATGGTCACCATCATGACCAGGAGGGGATTGATCCCTGCCCTTTCCAGAACCGCCCTCACCGGTGCAAGGCCTTCTAATTCCATCGTCATCTCCCCCGGGAGGTGATTCAGGACAGCCCTGAGCCCTCCCGAGAGGTGCAGCGTGATTCTCACTTCGCTCCTGCCAGTTCCCCAGCCACATCGGAAAGGCCCAATTTCAAAAGGATTTCCCTGGTGGGGATTCCGTTTTCGTCCCACCCCCTGGCTGCATAGTATTCATCCAGCAGGATATCCAGTTCTTCTCGGGTGAGATAGTGACCCCGATTGGGGCCGTCGGGCACCGGCTCTGTAGAAAAACGCGGTGGTGGATAGTCGGCACTGCGGCCGAAACCCGCCACCTCCCGTACCGAAAAGGCCCGGGTCAGGTGCCAGATACGCTCGGAAACCTTCAGGAGTTCATCCCAGCTCTTTTTCCGACCGGTGACCAGGTAGAACAAGCTCTCGTAGTTCTCCCCCTCAAAACCCAGTTCCATGTACTGGAGCCGGCAGATTCCCAGGCAGTCGAACAGGGGCCGGATGTGCTGGAGCTCGATCACCCTTCCGGCCTTTCCGGACACGTTCGCCTTGGCCAGCCTGCTTCCACGCCCTCCTGCGGAGATGAGGTCATGGACGCTGGCCGCCGACCCTGCAACGTCGTGCCCCAGGGCCCACGCACGGTTGTGATGTGCGCCCACATCCGCGGTCATGTAGGCCAGCATCATGCCCGGGGCATTTCGCGACTCATACCCCGACCACTCCAGTCCCTTGACGTGGATGGCGAACGCTTCGGACCCTTTGCCGACTCTTGCGGACGCCCGCATGACCCCTTCGGCCAGGAGGTCGCCGATCCCTTCTCGGACGGCCGTCTTTTCAAGGAGGTATACCAGGGACTCCAGGTCCCCGAACCCGATCTTCCGGCCGATCTCTTCTTTGGAAAGGATCCCCTTTTCAAAACACTCCATGGCCCAGGCCGCGACCGCCCCCGCAGAGATGGTATCCAGGCCCAGTTCATCGCACACGTAGTTGGCGTATGCCACCTCCTCGATGGATTCCAGGACACAGGCCCCACCCAGCAGGGCGATGCTCTCATACTCGGGCCCTTCCACGTGGACGGTACCCAGTTGCGTCGCCGCCTTGCCGTACTTTCCGCAGGGAGTGGGGCAGCAGAAGCACCCCTTGTCCGTGATCTTGATCCGTTCCAGGATAGCCTGTCCGTTGATATCCTTGTAGCCGGGAAAAAAGGAGGTCTGGAAGTTGCGGGTGGGAAAGGCGCCCACCTCGTTCACCCAGTTTGTGATCCCGGCCGTCCCCTCCGGTGTCCAGCCGGCAAACCCGGGTTTCGCCCTGACCTTTTTGTAGG
>CAYUCJ010000318.1:0-4079 GCA_964443285.1 uncultured Desulfobacteraceae bacterium
TGGCATTTACGGGGCAGACTTTTTCGCACTCACCGCAGCCGACACATTTGTCTTCATAGAAAGTGGGGGCCGCATCACAGTGTTGGGCCAGCTTGCCTTCCCTCGTTGCACACCCCATGCCGATGTTCTTCAAGGTCCCGCCAAATCCCGTCAGGCCATGACCCTTGAAATGCGTCACTCCAACGAAGGCGTCTGCATCCACGTAGCAGCGGCCGACCTTGGCTGTTTTGATGATCTCCTGATCGATCTGCACTTCCGTGACATCTTCTTTTTTGTTGTCGTCAGGGATGAAGATGTCCGCGCCCACGGCCTCCCTCGTGAAGCCATGCGCCGCGGCTATCCCGAGATGATCCTTGGAATTGAGCCGTTTTCCGCGGTAAAGCGTGTTGGCGTCCGACAAAAAGGGGACGGCGCCCTTCCCCGCTATCTCATCACAAATGAGCCGCAGGTGATCGGGCCTGACGAAAGCGTCGGTGTCCTCCTCCCCGAAGTGCATCTTCACTCCCACTCTCCTGACTTCTTCGGGAAAACCCAGCACCCTGCTTTCCTCCAGGAGCACCTTCAATTTGCCGTTGACGTTATTGATGTCCTCAGCATCCTCAACCGGTACGAAATATACCTTACTCTTCATGTGATCCACCTCACAGTAGCCGTGAAAGGCTTATTCATTGTATTGGATGCCCGCCAGGCGGGCCTGCTCTCATCCGGTCTGCTCACGGGTCAGTGCGGCAATTATCCCATGGGCAGCACCGGATCCTTGAGCGAGTCGGGAAACCGCGTCAAAGAAATACATCCGTCTTCGGTCACGAGGACGGTGTCGGAATGACGAAATCCACCGACCCCTTCGACGTAGATACCCGGCTCGATACTGATAACCATGTTTGTTTCCAGGACATGATCGCTGCCAAGCGCCACCCAGGGCGGCTCATGACCGGTAATACCAAAACCGTGGCCGGTGCGATGGAGGATGTTGCCCCCATACCCGGCGTCCTGGATTATCCGCAAAACCTGACGGTCGACCTCTTCAGCCCTGATCCCGGGTTTAACCAGTTCGTACGCTTTCTGCCGGGCTTCCATAAAGAGGGCGAACAGCTTTCCGGCCTCGTCGGGCACCTCGCCGATAAAGAACGTTCTTTCCACCTCCGCCGAATACCCGTTGGCCTGGGCAGTGATGATAGCCACGTTCGGCCCTCCTGTTTCCAGGGCGTCGAACAATCCGGGGACCGAATGCGGTTGTGCGGAGAGGGCCTTGGGCCAGACGGCGGCGATGAATTTTGTCATCAACAAATTGACATCCGGGATTTCGAAAACAACCTTGACCATCATTTCCTTGGAACCGTCGCTGTATAGGGTGGCGACCGGAACACCGGGCTTGGAGAGCTCAAGTACTTTTTTCATTCCGGTATCCACGACATTGGAGGCATAGGCAATCCGCCCGATTTCATAGTCGGTTTTGACCAGCCTGGCTTCATCGACCAGGTCGGCGATAACGTTCTTGCCGGGCATAATCCCCTTCAAGGCTACGGACAGAGACGATTCGATCCCGACTTTGCGGTCGCCGCCGACCACACGATGCAATGCGTCGACAAAGGTTTTTCCCGGAGGAGCCGGGTATTCGGAGTAGGTATGGTAATCAACGTCGATCAGGATTCGCTGCTCGGCATGGCTGACCTCCAGCAGGGGAACGATCAAAGCTGGTTTTCCTTCAGCCGGAACCACGAGAAAAAACGGTCTTTCAAAGGGAACGTAGGCAAAATTCGTGAGGTAATAGACATTGTCGGTGTGAGCCGCTACATAAACATCCAGTCCCTCCCCGGCCATCAGGGACCTGACTTTGTTCATCCTCAGCTCGAGCTCGTCTTTTGAAGGCGGTGTGGTGACCGGTCCTACAGTAACTGCCATGGGTTCCTCCCACACATTGTAATGGAAAGGGTGATGCCGTCGGTGAAATTTCAAATATCTCCGGCTAATTCTTGCTACGCCCCGGGGAGCTTTTTGTCAACCATTACCTTGGCTTTACTCGCGCGTTCATGGCGGCAGATCGGGCTTCGCTCAACGCTATGCCCCGACAAGCCCGCGCAGATAACCGCAGACTTTTGAATCCATTTCTTTTTACGTGAGGGGATCAAACGCTTCTTCAAGCCATGGAAAAAGTGAGTTTTGTATGTTAGACTATACGAGGAAGAGAGTGCTCATTCAGTTGTCTCCTTTCTTGTTTTGAATCCCAAGCGGATTGATTCGCGTTATTTACTCGTTTTGAAACTGGCTCGAATAAAAGAGGGGGTGCCGTCTCCATGAACGTTTCGAATATTATCGAGCACTACGTCGCAGAAAATCCCGAAAAGACGGCCATCATTTTTGGGGATCGCCGCATTTCCTATGCAGAACTTGCTCGATTGATCAACCGCATAGGCGGCGGATTTCTGAATATGGGGTACGAACGAGGTGATGTGGTATCTCTTTTTCTGCCGAGCCTTCCGGAGTTGATCATCAGTTATCTGGGAATTGTTCGAGCCGGCTTGACGGTGAATGTAGTCAATGCCATGCTCAAAGAGCAGGAGGTCGCCTATATCCTGAAGGATTGCGCGACGAAAGGGCTTATCGTGGATCAAAACCGATTGCCCATCGTTGAAGCAATCCGGGCAGAAATAGAAATGCTCAGCGATATTATCGTCTTGGGAAATCCCGGCAGCAATGTCTATCCCACCTATGAATCCCTTCTGGAAAGCGGCACCGACGTATTTGAACCTGTCGAAGTAAGAGACGATGACCTGTGTCACCTCCTGTACACTTCGGGAACCACCGGATGGCCCAAGGGTGTCATGGCCACCCATCGCAACGTCTGGCACAATGCCACCAATTTCGGACAAATCCATTTCAATCACACGGATACTATCATGGTTGCCACCCCCATCTTTCACTGCTGGGGACTGGTCAACGGCACCTTTGGGATGTTATCCCGAGGTGGGACGGTCATCACGGTCGAAAGATTCTTTGCGACAAAAACAATTGATGATATTGAACAGTTACAGCCCACAATTTTCCAGGGTGTACCGCCCATGTTCAATCTGCTGCTCAGGTATCCGGACTTGCCCTCCCGTGACATTTCTTCTGTCGTCTTCTGTCTCTCAGCTGCCACGAAGATGCCCGAAAACTTAATCCGGCAGGTAGAGGAACGCTTAAACTGGCGTTATGCTGAAGCCTGGGGGTTGACCGAGGTTTCCTGCGTGGGTACCACCGCACCGTATACGGAAACGCGCATCGGATCCTGCGGCAAAGGCATGGATGACGCCGAAATTAAAGTGGTGGATGAAAAGGGTGCAACCCTACCCACCTGGGAGCAGGGGGAGTTGTGCATCCGAGGTACCTGTGTGACCAATGGCTATCTGAACAAACCGGACGCCACCAAAACAGCCTTTGATCCCGAGGGCTGGTTTCATTCCGGAGATGTGGCCTTTATTGATAGCGATGGATTCGCGTTTATCGTGGACCGTAAAAAGGATATGATCAATGTCGGCGGCGAAAAGGTGTTTCCATCCGAAGTCGAGGATATGCTGCTGACGCATCAAAAAATCAAGGATCTGGTTATTGTTGGAATCCCCGATGATCTAAAAGGCGAGGCCCCCAAGGCCTTTATCCAGCTCAAGGAAGATGAGCGCGCCACCGAGGCGGAAATCAGGGAATACTGTAAAACCCAAATGGCACCTTACAAAGTGCCGATGGCCGTTGAGTTTATTGAAGAAGTGCCCCGTTCGGCATCTGGCAAGGTGCTTCGTCGGATGCTCAGGGACAAAGAGTGGAGTAAGTGAAACAATCTTATCCCTTGTTTAATACATTTTTTTCTCTAAATAAACCACTAATAAAGGAGCCAGTTTCAAAACGCCCCCTTTTGCCCGATATCTGCGTCAGGCTCGAATTTTGATCCTCGAAATATTCAATATATTCCTGTGGTTAAAATTTTCGCCTTCCTTGACCTCGAACAAAATTGAACGTTTTGAAACTGGCTCACAAGCATTTTAAATCCTACCTGACCCGCAGTAAACAGTGCGTTGGCATGTTACGCCACCAGGCGATTATCT
>CAYUCJ010000319.1:0-4074 GCA_964443285.1 uncultured Desulfobacteraceae bacterium
CCATCGGGATCCGGCGGTCCAGGGTCCTGTCACTGATATCCCGGGCCATCCGGTTGATCACGCCGATGGGCTTGAGAATCCTGCCTGCTACCCCATAGCTCAACAAAATGAGCAGCAAGGTGGTCACCAGCAATCCCAGAGCGATAATCTGCACCAGATCCGTAACTTCATCCTGGAGTTGATCGAGGGGTTTGGCAATCTGAATAATATATTCCGAACCTTGTTTTTGGAGATGAACCGTTCTTACCCGAAAAGTTACCTTGTTAACAGCCTCTCCCAAACCAGGGCCATTTTCGGGCATCAATCTTGTAATTGTATAGGCCCTTCTATTGTTGCGCATGGGAAGATCAACGTGGCGTGTCAGTTTTGTCTGGTATAGGGTCTTCATGTGGCTGTCATAGATCTTGATCCAGTATTGATTTACGTCAATCGGGAGATCTACGGGAAGACGGCCTTTAGGTGGTATGTTTCCCGTAATTGCATGACGGCCCAGGACCTGGGCAATCACCTCGAGCCCTCCATCGATGGATTGATAGGGCAGTTCCTTCATTTCCAAGAAAATGATCAGGGAAAACACGAGGCTCACAAAAACGCCGGTTCCGGTAATCCAGAGGGTTATCTTATGTCTGATTTTCATCTCTCTCCTTCCTCGATAATAAACCCCACGCCCCGGATGGTCCGGATGATCCTCCTTTTTTCCGCATCCCCTATCTTCCTGCGGAGATTCTTAATGTGCACATCTATGAAATTGGACATGGTAAAGGGATCAAATTCATCTCCCCAGACGTGTTCCGCCAGGGTGAACCTGGAAAGCGCACGATCTTTGTTGTACAAGAGAAATTCCAGGATTGAAAATTCCTTGGGCGTCAATTCCACCGGAATCCCGCCTTTGGAAACCTCCCGGGTCTTGGTATCCAGAGAGACATCCCCGACAGTCAAAATCGTGTCCTTGCTCTCACTGGTCCGCCTGAGCAGGGATCGGATCCTGGCCATCAGCTCCGCCATGTCAAAGGGCTTTGGCAGATAATCATCGGCGCCGTGGTCGAGCCCGGCGATCTTGTCCTCCACGCTCCCCTTTGCCGTTAACATGAGCACGGGTGTCTTGATGCCACCATCGCGGATCTCCTTCAGGACTTCAAGACCGTCGATCTTGGGAAGCATGATATCCAGAAGAACCAGGTCATAAGCATTGTCGAACAGTTTATCCAGGGCCGCTTCGCCATCGGCGGCCGTGTCTACCTCGTATCGTTCCTGCTTAAGCGTCTCACGGAGTTCCTCAAGCAGATCCGGGTCATCATCCACTATGAGAATTTTCACTGGACCCTCCCCATTCTTCTTTCGCTGGGCGCAGGCTTCGCGGAGTTGCCATCTTTCTTTAAATAAACAGATACAGTGGTTCCTCCTCCCCCCCTTTGGCTTTTCATGGTTATCCTGCCCCCATGCAGCCTTACGATCTCCCGGCATATGCTCAAACCCAGTCCGATACCCGCAATATGCTTTGAACGGGATTTGTCGACGCGATAAAAACGCTCAAACACCTGTTTGAGATCCTCAACAGCTATGCCGACGCCCGTATCTCTTACTTGTATCGCAATAAATGCATCTTCTTTCTTGAAGGAAATATCGATTTTTCCCCGAGGAATATTATACTTTATAGCATTATCTATTATGTTTATAAAAACCTCGAGGATCGCGGCCCTGTCACCTTCAATCACTGGACGCTGCTCGGGTTCTCCTAACGTCAGGCTAATCTGATTATTTTCAGCATACGAACGTAACAACTTCACTGCATCAGAGATGACCTCGCCTAAATCTATTCTTTCTTTCTTCATTTCAGCTTTGTCAACGCCCAGGCGCGCAATAGTAAGAAGCTTCGTCACTATATCAGACATCAATTTCCCGGCTTCCTCAACAGTCATAAGGGCATTTTTATACTCCTCGGGTGTCCTTTCTTGCCTCAGCGTAATCTCGCTCTGGCTCAGGATCACTGATAAAGGGGTCCGCAGTTCATGGGAGGCATCCGATGTAAATTGTTTCTGTCGCTCGAATGAATTCTCCAACCGATCAAAGGTACGGTTAAAGGAGGCGGACAGGACCTTCAGTTCGGATGGTGTATTCTCCACGGCTATTCTTTCTGAGAGGTTTGATTCGGAAATTCTGCCGACCGTCGCAGAAATCTCCTTTATTGGCATGAGGGCCTTTCTTGCGATGAAAAAAGCGCCTGACGCCGAGGCAATCATGACGAAAAAGATAGAGATTGCGAGAACAATTCCATAGTTCCGTATGACCGTTATCTGTTCCTGAATGATCTCCGCGCACTGGATAACAAGCCCGTTTCGTTTGTATTTTGTCGGAGGGCCCTTTTCGCTATCGTTGCGATCACTGTCCTTCAGGATATGAAAATTAACCACTCTTACAGATGTTCCATTTAAGACAATCGTCTTGAAGTGTGTGCGATTTTCCCCTACCTGAAAAGGGAGTTCACGGTTCCCTAGAGAGGTTGACTTTTCTATAACGGTCCCATCCAGACGCCTGATTTGAAAAAAGCTTCCTGCCTTCGGCGAATGATACTCCCACATGATCTCGTCTGAGAAATTGAATTCGGTTTGAGCGTCGGCTTCCTTGATCAGCGTTGCGAGGGCCTTGGCCCTGGAAAGAAGACCTGAATCAATGGAATTATAAACAATCTTGCCGAGGCTCAAATAGAGGAAGATCCCCAGTGCGGAAAGCGTCAAAAAAAGGACAGCCAGGTAGAAAGTTATAACCCTTGCCTTAATGGAGGACAGCATCTTCTTATCCCTTCAGGATGTATCCTGCCCCCCGCACGGTATGAATAAGATCCATTTCATATCCCCTGTCTATTTTGTTTCTGATGCGACTAATGAAGACATCAATGACGTTGCTGTCAAGATCAAAGCCGTAATCGTAAATATGCTCTGATATGGAGGTCCTGCTCAGGACCCTATTCCTGTTCACAGCCATATACTCCAGGAGGCAATATTCCCTTGCCGACAGCATGATATCTTGCCCCGCCCGCTTTACCTGGTGGCCGGCCATGTCAATGATAAGGTCTCCTATCTCCATCACCGAGGTCTTTGTTTCAGCATTGCGTCTTAGCAAGGCACGTATGCGTGCAAGGAGTTCTTCAAAGAGAAATGGCTTGGTGAGATAGTCATCAGCGCCGCTGTCAAGCCCCGACACCTTGTCGGCCAACGCATCCCTGGCCGTAAGCATAAGAACCGGCGTCCTGACTCCCGCCCTGCGAATGTTCTTGAGAATGGTCATCCCATCAACAATGGGTAACATAATATCCAATATGATGATATCGGAGGGCTCATTTTCGGCCATAAAAAGTCCGTCCTCACCGTTATAAGCCACATCCACGGCATAGCCCTCCTCTTCCAGACCCTTCTTGATAATGTCAGCAAGGGCCTTCTCGTCTTCAACAATGAGCATCCGCATAAATGATGTCGTTCCTTTCTTCATAGAATCAAATATTTCGCAGTTCTTCCACAACCGGACGGCGGGATATGATCTTCATCCCGAGAATGGCAATGACTGTGGACACAATAGCTGCTGCGGCCAAGGCCGCCATGTATCCCCACGGTATGTAGAGATGTTCGGGTGGCGGGTCAAAGACGCCGGTCAATACCTTTACCAGTATCTGAGCAATACCCAATCCCAATAATGTGCCGATCACACTACCCCCGAGAAGGATCAACAAACCCTCACTCCAGATAAAAGCGCCAAGCTGGCGGCTCTTGGCGCCCAAGGCCTCAAGAATCGCAAAGTTGCGCCGTCGCTCAGTCAACCCAAGGGCCAGGATCAAACCGGTTGCTCCCATGACAAGCAATACGGCAAAAACCAGTTCCAAACGCGTGAGACCGTGAAGATTTACGGAGGTTAGACCGGAACGGATCATTCGTTGTACCGAGCCAATATCGGTCACTTTAACGCCCGAAAGTGAAAAAACTGCTTTTCGGGCTCTGGAAGCGAGTTCCGACGCATGAGCGTCCGCTCGCAACAACACGATTTCTCTTGCATCGGTTCCTGTTTTCTGCGCCAAATAGCCGG
>CAYUCJ010000320.1:0-4070 GCA_964443285.1 uncultured Desulfobacteraceae bacterium
AAATCCGTGAAGCCATTGCCCAGCTTGATGTTTCTGAAGAGATCCTGGAAAAAGCTGACCTTATTGAACAAGTCTATAAGGACCTGGGGAGTTTTCAGAAGGCAGAAAGGGACCGCATTGAACTCCAGACAAGAAGGAATGTCCTCTGGAAAGAGGCCAAAGAGATCCTCTCCTGGCTCCGAGACGACATTCAATTGGATGACGCCGACAAACTCCGCCTGAAAAGGCCGGAGACGGTCAAGATACGAGAACTCGGAACCAAGTATGAACGATTGGTAACCCTCCTGGAAACCACTCGGGACGAGATCTCGAAAATTTCCCGGCAAGTCAATGACATTGACCAGAAATTAGCCATTCTCGAATCTCCCCTTGAGGCTGATGATTTGGCAAATGCCATAGAAAGTGCTGCCAAGTATGCTGCTCTTGAAGATCATGCCTTTTCTGAAGAGGCGGAGATCAAAAGCTCTCTTGATTCATTGCAGATAGCCCTTCAAAAACAGACCCTCTGGTCTGGGAATTTTGAAGACCTCGAAAGTCTGCCTTCACCTTCTATCGAGACGATCGATTCCTTTGATCATCGCTTTGATGAAGCACAAAAAACCCAAAGCCGCGTTCAATCTGATCTCAGGACCCTTGAAGACGCATTCCTCAAGACTGACGGGCAAATCAAGGAACTCAAGCTTGAACAGGCGGTTCCAACCGAGGAGGATCTCCAAAACGTCCGCATACAAAGGGAAGAGGGATGGAAACTTGTCCGGCAGTTACTTGAAAAGGAAACAGGGCCTCACAAGGAACAACATGATTTCATAAACCTCTTCAAGCCGGCCCAGACCCTGGCTGCCGCCTATGAACTCAGTGTCGAAAAGGCCGATCAGGTTTCTGACCGGTTGCGGCGCGAGGCAAACCGGGTTACACAAATGGCCAGGCTCATTTCAGAAAAAGAGACCGGAGATATCCAACTGCAAGGCCTGCAAAACCAGCTTGAACAATCTGATAGTGAACTTGCTGCTCTCAATAAGGAATGGTTCAACGTCTGGGAACCGGCCGGTATATCACCCCAATCCGCGAGGGAGATGCGGGCGTGGGTCCTGGACCAACAGGCAATTATCAAGGAACTGCGTGAGATCAGCATACGAAGGATGAAGGCGGATGATTTGAAGGGACGAATTGAAAAACACAGAAACGAAGTAGATCGATGTCTCTCAGATATTTCCCAGGTCTCCGCAAAACCGGAAGAAACCCTCTCGGATCTCATCCTCCGGAGCAAAAAAATCATCAAAAAACAGGAAAACCTCCGCGCCGAACTCGACAAACTCGTAGCTGACAAGAAAGAGAGGGAGAATGCCTTGAAAGAGGTCAGCCGGCGTCGTGACCATATTGAAGGAGAGATCTCCCTGTGGCAGGGCGAATGGGAGCAGGCAATCCGGCCCCTGGGCCTCGATGCCGGTGCTTCGCCGGGGCAGGCCAACGCTGTCATGGACGATCTGAAAAGCCTTTTTGATAAACTCAAGGAAGCGGATATCCTCCACAAACGTATCAAAGGAATTGACAGGGATGCAGCAGCGTTTTCTCAAAGGGTGACAGCCCTGACAGAACACGTTGCCGAGGAGCTAAAAGGACCCCCTATCGAACAGGCTGCTGCTGATCTGAATGGCCGCCTCACACGGGCACGGGAAGCCAGGACCGAACTGAAAGGTCTGGAGACACAAATAAGGCAGGAGGAAAAGCAGCTTCACGAGGCTGAAAAAGGGATATCAGAGGCACGCTCCAAACTGGACCGCATGTGCGAAGAAGCGCATTGTTCGAAATATGAGGATCTCTCCGAGGCGGAAAAGCGGTCTTCCAGACGCCGACAGATAGAGGCTGATCTGGAAGGCCTGGAAGAGCAACTGCTCAAACTGGGAGCTGGATTGACCGTGGTGGAATTCGTTGAGGATGCGCAGCGAGTTGATCCGGACGAGGTAGACGGCCGAATCGACCGTCTCAATGAAGAAGTGACTTCTCTTGAGAAAGAAAAGAGCGAGATTGACCGAAGCATCGGCGGAGAAGAGAAGGAACTGGAAAAAATGGATGGAAGCAGCAAAGCAGCGGACTTGGCTGAAGATGCGGAGATGATCCTGGGAGGCATGGAGGCAAACATCGAACAATACGCACAACTGCGTATTGCCTCGGCGGTCTTGAACCGTGCCATAGAACGATACCGTGAAAAGAATGAGGGACCTGTTCTCAAGCGAACAAATGAGCTTTTCGCTGCCATGACCATGGGTTCGTTCACCGGTGTCCGGGCGGAATTTGATGAACAGGGCCGGCCTACCCTCGTTGGTGTCCGCCCGGGAGACGATGGAACCGTAAGTGTGGAGGGGATGAGTGACGGTACGGCCGACCAGCTATACCTTGCCTTGCGGCTAGCGAGCCTCGAAAAATACCTCGAAAACAGTGAACCACTTCCCTTTATCGTGGACGATATCCTCATCAGGTTTGACGATGAAAGGTCCGTTGCAGCCTTGCAGGTGCTTGCACAGTCGGCAAATCGCACCCAAGTCATATTTTTCACGCACCATCGGCATCTTGTGGACCTGGCCGAAGCAAGTATCGATTCTACAGTTCTGTTTGAGCACACTCTGCAGGCTTGAGAGGAGAAAAAGGCTGGTTTCGTGGACTGCGAACTCTGCCGTTCTCGTAAGTCGGCAAGATTGTGACCCCTTTTCCCGCGCTAGCCTCGAATGGCAGGTAGGAGGGAAGCCGAATACCTGAAGCCCATCGACAAAGCCATCTTTTAGGGATGTTTCAATCCACGCCCCCGTATGGGGGGCGACTGACCTGTCAAGGTCTGCCCGCGATCCCCACATTTAAGGTCTCGAAAACCTGGGACAAAACCAAAAAAGAGCGATAATCAATATATACTGTCCCCGGAATTCGCCCGGAATTCGGAATTCACTATCCCCATACTACCAGTAACGTATCTCGGAACAAGCGCAAAAAGGGTGACAGAGATGAACTGATACCCTCGAGTTGCAGCCACAATATCCTGCGGACAGCTTTTGCTTGATCCACAAAGTCGAATCCAGTACAGTTATAGTCGCAAAAAGGAAGTTCCTATCACCGAAACCCGGGGTGGATGCAAGTCGAGGATCCCGTTTCCAGCGGGGGCGACGAGGAGTGACCACTGATTAATTCGTCTCGCACCATCGTGATGAAAACAGCGCCGCCCGAGACGAAAATAAGGGTTTGGTTGAAATCAGTTCCCGCTTGCAATGCCCACGGAAAATATGAACAGGGTGAAATACCTGAAATTGCAGACGGGACCATACAAATACTCAAGACTTAGGAGCCAATTTCAAAACGCCCACTTTTTCCCGATATCTGCGTCAGGCTCGAATTTTGATCCTCGAAATATTCTATATATTCCTGTGGTTAAAATTTTCGCCTTTCTTGACCTCGAACAAAATTGAACGTTTTGAAACTGGCTCTTAGATAATAAAAAGATGACTTGGCATTTTCGGTGAAAAGAGGTCCACGATGAGCAACACAGGAACGAATCCGGACCAGCGGATGTTTCTTCCCAAAGTGGCGCTGGCCGGTATGATAGAAACTCTCAGCGGGCAAGGGTATACGGTTATTGCGCCGACATTGCACAGGGACGTGGTCAAATTAAGACCAATAACTGGCACCGATGAAATTGTCCGAGGGCTGCGGGACCTCCAGGACGGCGGGCATTACCGCCTTGAAGAAGGCGATGAAGACCTTTTTTTCGAGTACGTGGTCGGGCCAGACAGTGCGAAATCTTGTTTTTTCCCGGCCCGTCAGGAACTGTTCAGCCTGGATATTGAAAACGGCCGATTCGCGTTGCGCCAGGGCCTGGCACAGGTTCCGAGACTCGCCTTATTCGGACTGAGACCCTGCGACCTGGCGGCAATTCGCGTTCAGGACCGGGTCTTTGCCGGAAGAGAACCGGCAGGGGCAATGAGGTGTGAAGCCGAATTCTATTACAGACGGGTCCGGGCACAATCCATGCTCATTGCGGTCAACTGCACCCGCCCGGGCGGAACGTGCTTCTGTGATTCCATGGG
>CAYUCJ010000321.1:0-4068 GCA_964443285.1 uncultured Desulfobacteraceae bacterium
CCACTGATCTCAGGGCAAGCGCCTCGCTGATTCTTGCGGGACTGGTGGCGGAGGGAGGACGGACAGAGGTCCACCGAATCTATCACCTCGACCGCGGCTATGAGGCTCTTGAAAAGAAATTCGCCATCCTGGGGGCAAAAATATGGCGCCTGAGCGAGTAACGGATGTTTCAAAGGCCCCTCATACCGCTTCTTCTCGCATTTGCCGGGGGTATCCTGGCGGTCCATTTCCCGGCCCGTGAACTCGACGGCCTGATCGTTCCTTTTACCCTGGCCCTTGCGGCCCTCTTGTTGCTTTACCTCCTCTGCAGTCCCCGTTACAGCCCCGCTTTGATCCTGGGTCTTTTTTTCTCTCTGGGCGGCCTTTTTCAGCTTCTCACCTGTAACCCGTCCCAACTGCGCCCCCTCGCACAACAGCAAAAAAAGGTCATCCTCGAGGGAACGCTTATTGAACCCGCCAGGATACTTGAAAATACCGGCAAGCTGGTGGTTCGGGTTGAAAAGCTCTTTCTTGGTACCACGCGCATTCTGAACGGTGAAAAACTGACCGTCACTGTCTATGGGCAGACGCCACACCTGTCACCGGGTCAAAAGATCCGATTCCCCGCGAAACTCAGGGCTTTCAGGAACTTCAGGAATCCCGGGGCCTTTGACTATGTGTCATCCATGGATGAAAAGGACTTTGTCTGTTCCGCAACGGTTTCCGACGGGCGCACCATCGTGCCCATGGGACCCGGAAGGATGCCTTTCCCCTACGGCGTACTCGAAAAAGCCAGGAAGCCCCTGAGACAATTCATCCGGGCAAACCTGGGGTCCGAGGAAGCGGCGCTCTACCAGGCGCTCATTCTCGGAGAACGCCAGGATATCGACCGTTCCTTGAGAGAACCGTTTTCACGGACCGGCCTGGGCCACATCCTCGCCGTATCCGGCCTCCACGTCGGCCTCGTTGCGTGGGCCGCCTTCTTTCTGATCAAATGGCTCCTGATGCGCTCCTACCGTCTGACACTTGCGTTCGATATCCAAAAACTTGCCGCCCTACTGGCCTGTATTCCTGTTGTCTTTTACGCTTCCCTTGCCGGTCTCCAGGTTTCCACCCAACGGGCCATGATCATGGCCCTTGTCTTCTTTGCCTCGGTTATCCTGGAAAGAGAGAAAGATATATGGTCCACGCTGGCCTTTGCCGCCCTCATCGTCCTTTGCCTCGATCCCCATGCCCTTTTCAGCATCAGCTTTCAACTCTCCTTCGGCGCCGTTCTGGGGATCCTATGGCTGACCTCTCCCCTCGTCCGTCACATGGGAAGGGCTTTCCGGGATCAAGAGGGGATAAAAAGGCCGGCCATGCTCCTGGGTCGTTATTTTCTAGGACTTGCAGCCATCTGCCTTGCCGCCCAGATCTTCCTCTTTCCCGTCACCATTCTCTATTTCCACCGGGTATCCCCACTGGCCCTCTTTGCCAATCTCATGGTCATACCCCTTCTGGGACTCTGGATCATCCCGGCCGGTCTGTTCTCCGCACTGCTCCTCCCCCTTAGCCCCGATCTGGCCCGTCTGATCCTTCAGCTGGGCGCGACCGGCCTTCAGGGAATGATGAGCATCATCAGATTCTGGTCCCGGGTCCCTTTTGCCAGTTTGTGGATGGTTACCCCCAGCGCCCTGGAAATCCTCCTCTTTTACGCGACCCTTTTCTGCGTCTTCTTTATCAGGCGTTGGACCTGGGCCAGGAAAGCACTGGTGGTTATTTGCAGCCTACTGGTTCTGGACGGGTCTTACTGGGTCTATCAGGTTGGGTTCCGGCGGGACCTCAGGGTCACGTTCCTGGACGTGGGACAGGGCAGCTCAGCCCTCGTGCAGTTTCCCGGCGGCAAACGCATGGTCATAGACGGAGGCGGTTTTCCAGGGTCGGGCTTTGACGTGGGTCTGAACGTGGTGGCGCCCTTTCTCTGGCACTCCAAGATCCGGTCCATAGACTATCTCGTGTTGAGCCACCCCCAGGCGGACCATATGAACGGTCTGGTTTTCATAACAAAGGCGTTTCATCCGAAGGAGTTCTGGTACAACGGGGATGCCGGCGAGGGTGCTGCCTTTGGAGAGCTGATGGCGGCCCTGTACGTACAAAAAACCCGGTTCTGCCTTCCCCGGGACCTCACCGGGGGAAGAAACATAGGAGGAGACGAGGTCTGTCTTCTCTTTCCACAAACAGCCCCGGCTGACAGTTCGAAGATGGAGATCCCTTCTTCACTGAACGACCGATCCATGGTCTTGAAAGTGACCGATAGAGAGACAGCCTTTCTTTTCACGGGTGATATTGAACAACGGGCGGAACAGGTCCTCATGGAAGAGAAAGGGCGTTTTCTGAGAAGCCGGATCATGCTCTCGCCTCACCACGGAAGCAGGACCTCCAGTTCCAAAGGGTTTCTCGAGAGAGTGTCGCCCCGGATCTGCATCATCTCCTGCGGGGAAAACAACCGCTTCGGTTTTCCGCACCGAACCACGCTGAACAAACTCATGGCCCTAGGGTGCCGTGTTCTCAGGACGGACCGGGAAGGGGCCATCCAGGTCCGGGCGTCAGAGAGAAGGGATGGGGTGGAGATCAGGACTTTCCGAAACGGGTGGAGGAGCGTTTTTCAGGGGGGGGGGGTAGGGTTTCCACCCCGCCAAAAAAAGGGACGGTGAATATTCACCGTCCCTCTCCGGTTATCCGGGGACCTATTCCCCGGCGGGGTACACCGCCAATGCAGTTTTATGGACTAACTCTTCCGGGTTATTTTGCTATTGTGCGGTCACCCCTTGTGGAGGCAAAGGGGCCGTCATATCCGGCACCAGCCAGGAGACCTCATTGGAGTCCCCGCTCTCCCCTGCCCCGTTATACGCTCTGGCTACAAAATAATAGGTCTTCTTTTCCTCCAGCGTCAGACCGGAGAGAAGATACTGCGTGACATTGCCCACATCCTTGCTGTTGGAATGGCTCCCCTGCGTTTGTCCGAAATAGATGCGATAGCCTGTCACATTCCCGCTGCTCGGGTTCCATACCAGCCTCGGCTCGGCCAGGACCAGAGTCGGGGCCAGCCAGACGAAGACAACTAGGGTCAACAGAAGCAAAATCAGTTTTCGGTTCATGGAACACCTCCCATTCTCAAATGTGCCGTGAGACATCCCGGCATCTTCGTCATAAATCTGTAGCACATTTCGTGCCAGAGTCCCCGTGCCTTTATTCAGATGATTTATTGTACATTTCTGGGTCAAACCACCGCACGTCTCGACTTCAATGTATAGAAAACATGACACAGTCGGCATTTGAATACAGCTTATTTCCCTGCTGGGCCATGAAATGTGGTCACTTTACCAGACCTCTGTGGCAACCGGAACACTCTGTTCCTGAGCACGGCTGTGATTGTGAAAAGGGCTATTCATGGATGGAAACCGGTTGTTCTGGTGTGTCTGGTCTGTTTGGTCTGTCTGGTGGATCTGGCCCCGCTGAAATACGCTTTGCTGCTATTCGGTCCAGGGTTCTTCCTCAGGTTCCATTGACACGTCTCACGTTTTATCCTATATTCCCCTCAACATGTGCGCGGGACTCGAGATCCAGAGACCTTCCTGTGAGATGATTGGATGGCCAAACAGAAAAAAAGCTTTTTTGTGTGCCAGGGCTGCGGATACCAGGCGCCCAAGTGGCTGGGCAGGTGTCCCGGCTGCAATGAGTGGAACACCCTCGTGGAGGAGGTTCTTGCCACGAGGCCTGAAAGAAAAAAGGGCTCAGGGGCCGGTCCGCCCTCTCCGATCCCGAGTATTTCCCTCGACAGGGAGCAGAGGCTCAAGACGGGCCTCAGTGAGTTCGACCGCACCCTGGGCGGGGGTTTGGTACCCGGGTCCCTGGTCCTCATCGGCGGCGATCCCGGCATCGGAAAATCCACCCTGGTGCTCCAGGCCCTGGACCGGATCGCATCACAGGGCCTCGACGCCCTCTATCTCTCGGGAGAGGAATCTCCCCAGCAGATCCGGCTCCGGGCCGACCGACTCTCCGCCCGGTCTGAAAACCTCTACGTCATGTCGGAGACCTGCCTGGAGGATG
>CAYUCJ010000322.1:0-4056 GCA_964443285.1 uncultured Desulfobacteraceae bacterium
AAACCCGGCAATGCCGTCAGGATAGCGGAAGAATTGCTCAGCAAGGATAATGTGGCCCTGCTCATGGGCTCCTTTTTCTCTAATGTGGGGTTGGCATTGACGGATTTCGCCAAGCGGAAAAAGGTCTTCTACCTCGCCGCGGAACCCCTTTCCGATGCAGTGGTGTGGTCTAAGGGAAATCGATACACATTTCGACTGAGGCCGTCGACTTACATGCAGGCGGCGATGCTGGTTGAAGAGGCTCTGAAAAATCCTGCCAAACGGTGGGCAACCATCGCTCCAAATTATTCCTATGGAAAGGATGCGGTCAAGGCATTTAAGAAAGTCCTTTTGGAGCAACGTCCGGATATTGAGTTCGTTGCCGAACAGTGGCCGGCGCTGTTCAAGATCAATGCAGGCTCTGAAATCCAGGCCCTTGAAAAGGCACAGCCTGAGGCTGTCTATAACGTCACATTTGGCGGGGATCTGGCAAAATTCGTCAGGGAAGGTGAACTGCGAGGATTTTTCAAAGACAAATTTATCGTGAGCTTTTTGACGGGGGAACCCGAATATTTGGATCCACTTAAGTCTGAAGCACCTGAGGGCTGGTTGGTGACAGGCTATCCCTGGTACGATATCAAGACTGACGAGCATACACGCTTTCTCAAGGCTTATCAGAAGCGATTCAATGACTATCCCCGAATGGGTTCGGTGGTCGGATACCATATGATGATGGCTGTGGCGAAAATGTTGAAAAAGGCAGGATCGACGGATACGGAAAAGATGGTGGATGCAATGGAAGGCTTGACCTTTGACGGCTTGTTCGGCCCGATAACTTTTCGGAAAATTGATCACCAATCCACCATGGGCGCTTTTGTGGGCTATACAGCGCTCAGAAGGGGAAAGGGCGTCATGGTGCATTGGAAATATCGCGATGGAAGGCATTATTTGCCCGATGATGCGGTCATTCGAAAGATGAGGCCTCAAGATTGATGGCTTTGTAAAAAGCTGTTCTATGCCGCAAGCGGCAACCTGTCGGGAATGAAGGGGAACCGAACCTGACAATCTTTTTCAGATCCGTTTCCTTGGACCCGGATGAAAAAGCGACTTCGTCGGAAGTCAAGGTATGCCGCAAGCGGCGGCCTATGAACAAAGCAGGGGGAGCAGCTTCCGGAAGATGCCGTTTGCCCGCTCAAGGGGGTCATGGGCAATACCCCGGGTACAAAATTAGGCTTTGCTCGGGTGAGCCACGACTTCATTGGACGGGGAAAGATGGAGTATCTTGGGCTTCTACATCGTACAATTCCTGACTGGTCTTTCAGACGCCGCCACGCTGTTTTTTGTTGCTGCCGGGCTGTCCTTGATCTTTGGCGTTACGAGGATCGTAAACTTTGCACACGGTTCTTTTTATATGATTGGAGCCTATCTGGCTTACTCCGTCATCACATTTCTGCCACCCGGTCCGATTTCCTTCTGGCTCGGCGTTTTCATTGCAGCGATGATTGTGGGTCTGGTGGGCGTTGTCGTAGAAGTGTTCCTCTTGAGGCGCCTGTATAGGGCACCCGAGCTTTTTCTGCTCATGGCCACTTTTGCCGTGCTCTTGATTATCCAGGATGTCGCCCTCTGGCTTTTTGGCGCAGAAGATCTTTTGGGTCCGAAAGTACCCGGATTGGGAGGAAGCGTCAACATATTGGGAACGATGATGCCCGCCTACGATCTGGTCTTGATCTTCGCCTCCCTGCTGATCCTTTGTGCAATCTGGCTTTTGATCAACCGAACGAGGTGGGGTGTACTCGTCCGGGCGGCAACAGAAGATCGCGAGATGTTGGGCGCGCTGGGAGTGAACCAGAAATGGCTTTTTACCAGCGTATTTTTTCTCGGCTCACTCCTCACAGGACTTGGTGGTGCTCTCCAGTTGCCCAAGGGCGGTGCGGATTTGCTTATGGATCTCAATGTCATCGCAGCAGCTTTTGTGGTAGTGGTCGTGGGGGGGATGGGAAGTATCACGGGGGCGTTTTTGGCCGCGGTCATCATAGGAGAACTGACTTCATTCGGGGTACTCTTCCTCCCCCAAAGCACCCTCGTCATGATGTTTCTGGTCATGGCTGTGGTACTGGTCTTGAGGCCCTATGGCCTGCTTGGAGCAGCAGAATCCCGGGAACGTGAGGGGGAGAGGACCAACGGTTTCCAGTTCAGACGTCCATCGAAAAAGCTCAAGCTGATGGGTCTTTTTCTACTGCTCATCATCTTGTTGATGCCCACCCTCGGAAACAGTTTCCAGTTGGTTCTTTTGACCGAAATCGCCATCTTCGCCCTTGCCTGTATGAGCCTTTACTTCATGATGGGACCTGGAGGCATGGTCTCTTTTGGTCATGCCGCCTTTTTTGGGGGAGGTGCCTATGCCGCCGCCCTTCTGGTGCACTATGTCAACACCCCGATGGAATTGGCCATTCTACTCGCACCGCTTTGCATGGGCCTGCTCGCCCTCATCATAGGATGGTTTTGCGTCCGTCTGTCTGGGGTTTACTTCGCCATGCTGACCCTTGCTTTTGCACAAATCTGCTGGTCCATCGTTTTTCAATGGGGTGCATTTACAGGTGGTGATGACGGGATACTGGGGATCTGGCCCTCTCAGTGGGCAAGTGAAGAAATCGTATTCTATTACCTCGGTATGGTCATATGCATCGGGGGCATACTTTTGTTGAGGTACCTGTTGTTCACCCCGTTCGGTTTTACCATGAGGGCCTGCAGGGACTCGAGGCTAAGAGCCGAATCCATTGGAATCAATGTCAAAGGACATCGCTGGTCTTCCTTTGCCGTTGCCGGTTTCTTTGCAGGACTCGCGGGTGGAATCTACGCTTTTTCAAAGGGAAGCGTCTTCCCTGATGAAATGTCTATTCCACGATCTTTTGACCTGCTGTTGAGCGTCTTATTGGGAGGCCTAGAAGCTCTTTCAGGCCCAATTGTTGGTTCGAGTGCATTTATCTGGCTTGAGGACAAGCTATCCCGAATAGAGTTTTGGCACCTCTTGTTAGGATGTGTCTTTGTTCTGCTGGTGACTGCGTTCCCACAGGGAATCGCAGGATATTTCAACGATCGCTTTGGAAAATATTTTTCGAATGAAACCGCAACGAAAGGTTGACATTTCAGGCAAGGCAAAAGTCCTGGAAGTCCGAGATTTATACAAGTCTTTCGGCGGGGTCAAGGCGATCAATAAAGTCACCTTTGACCTGGAGGGCGGTCAACTTCTGGCCATGATAGGTCCGAATGGCGCTGGAAAGTCCACCTGCTTCAATCTGATAAACGGGCAACTGAGGCCTGATGGGGGAACCATCAGGGTGATGGGTCGGAAGACTGCTGGAATGGGACCGAGGCATGTGTGGTCCCTGGGGGTCGGCAGGACATTCCAGGTGACCTCCACTTTCGCCTCCATGACCGTGCTGGAAAATGTCCAGATGGTCCTCGTTTCCAATCACGGACGGCTGCGGTCGGTTGTCAAAAAGACATTCGGGCTTTACCGGGATGAGGCCATGGAACTTCTCAAACTCGTGGGGGTGGAAGAGCAGCACGATCGCCCCTGCGGCATCCTGGCCTATGGTGATCTGAAACGTGTCGAACTGGCTATCGCGCTGGCCAACAAGCCCAAACTGCTTTTGATGGATGAGCCTACCGCCGGAATGGGGACCGGCGAGCGTCTGAAATTGATGGAACTGACCTCTGATATCGTGCGGGACCGATCCATTGGAGTCCTGTTCACCGAGCATGACATGGATGTGGTCTTTGCGCATGCCGATCGCATCATTGTGTTGAATTACGGCGAGCTCATTTCCGAGGGCACGCCGCAGGAAGTACGGGAGAACGAAAAGGTGCGGGACATCTATTTCGGAACGTGCGCTGTTCCGGTTCAAAGGGGCCCCGGCGGAGCAATAGGGGAATGAATACTGAACAGGGAAAATCGGTCGGGGACAGGATGCTTGAGGTGAGCGCCATCAACACCTTCTATGGCAAGGCCCACATCCTGATAGACCTGAGCCTGGAAATGGAGAGGGGACAGGTGGGTGTCCTCCTGGGTCGGAA
>CAYUCJ010000323.1:0-4047 GCA_964443285.1 uncultured Desulfobacteraceae bacterium
TGTTCAATCACGTCACAATTGCTGAACTGATGCCACTTCTTATAGGAAGATGCCCTGATATTGTCAATGAGAAAAGTGGTCTGGACCTTTGGATGACAAGTGACCGCTTTGTAGAATAGGGACAGACTTTTTCTTTTACATTTGGTGGGTTGGCTGTCCCTCCCGTTGTGAGTCAACGCTCCTGAGTGAGGGGAAGACCTAAGGACCGGGGTGAGGACCACAGCAATCTTTTTTCAGGCACGCGGTCTGTGGTTTCGTTACCGAAAAATTATGTTTGACTTATCTGCTGGCTCCTATTACAAAAACATGCAACCCAACAAGTAGAAAGGAGTGCGTGGAATGATCAAATTCAGTGAGAAACAACTCAAGGTACCCAAAATGTCACGCCCGGTTTACCTGGTGACCGCTGGGCAGTCGAAATTCGACCGTGCCATGCCGCATAAGAGGACTGAAGAACTGACGGTGGACGCCCTTACCATGGCGGCAAGACTCATCGACAAGTCGCCCGCCGAGTTGAAAAGCTACATTCATACGGCCTACTACGGGCATTTCGCCGACCACTTTGGCGACCAGCTCCTGGGCGAAGCGGTGATCCATGACCGGTTGGGCCTGGACCCCTTAGGGAATATCGGTGTTAAGACAGGTGGCGCCACCGGAGGATCCACCCTGTGGGAGGCCTTCAAGGCAGTCGCCTCGGGCTATTCCGACTGTACGCTGGCCATGGGCTGGGAGCGGATGGATGAAGTTCCGACGGATGAAGGGAACCATCTGATCTCGTGCGCCGCGGATAAGGATTGGGAAACCCCGCTCGGACATATCTACACCGGATACTACGCGGTCATGGCACAGAAGTACTGGCAGGTATTTGGTAAGGAGGAAGAATCTTTCCGTCGTACCATGGCCGAGATCTCGGTGAAGCATCACGGTTATGCACGGTCCAACCCGTTTGCTCAGGCACCCATGAAGATTACCGTGGATGATGTCCTCAACTCCCCTGTTGTTGCCTATCCCCTCAGGGCACTGGACTGCTGCCTCATGAGTGTCGGCGCTGCCTGCGCGATTATCTGTGACGAGGCAACGGCCATGGAGCTGACGAAGAACACCAAAAACAAGCCCCTCAGAATCTGGGTGACCGCAGGCTCTCACACCCTGAGACCGGCCTGCCGTCGGGACATGGAAATTCCCCTGCTCCCCAATGAGACCGATGACCAATATGTTGATCTCGGTGAAAAGTTTCCAGGCGGTGATCGGTATCCAGGCTTCACCGGCTTCCTGGCCGCCCGAATGGCCGCCTGGTACGCGTACCGGATGACCGGGATACTGGACCCCATGGAAGACCTGGATGTTATTGAACTGCACGATGCGTTTACGATCAGTGACATGCAAACCTACGAGGACATCGGACTCAGGCCCTATGGCTACGGCAGGGATTTCGTGGAATCAGGGGATTGTTACCATACCAACCCCCACACCGGCAAACCCGGAAGGTTACCTTCCAACCTCTCGGGCGGTCTGATCGGATGCATGCATGCCGTGGGCGCGACAGGGATCATGCAGACCTTTGAGATTGCTGCCCATCTCTGGAACCGATGGGCGGAAATACACGAGGATCAGAAACTTTGGGATGCATTCGGCAGGGAAAAACCGGCTGACTGGACAGACCTCCAGGTCAAAGACGCCCACCGCGCACTGGCCATCAGCCACGCGGGGGTCGGTTCTCACGTGACGGCCACGATCCTGATGGATCCCGATCATCTTCTCAAGGAAGACGCTTAAGAGGAGGAAAAGTTATGAGTATATTTGGAACCGTAACGGTCAAGAACGGAAAATACCGACCCAAAGGAGACTTTCATCACATCACCCCCAACGTCCCCATCCGGGATGAAGACCAGGGGCTGCGTCTGGTGGGCGTAACCAACCCCAGGGACATGACCTATATCCACGCCTACGGAGGTGAGGCCGTCTTTTTCGAGAACCTGTCGCAGGCCAAGATTCAGGGCACCCGGTGCGACAATCCCGATTGTGAGTTCAAAGGGACGGTTTATCTCCCCTTCCGTATCCACTGTCCCGACTGTCTGGGGAAAAACATCATTGTCGATCTGACGGACGTGTGCCGCAGGACGGCCAAGATCCATACCTTCATGGTCTGCGAACGTTCGGGGGCCTTCAACACCCTTCAAAAACCCATCCAGTTCATCAATGTGGAGTTCGAAGGGGTGTCCACGATCCTGATGAGCTATCTTTCCGTTGGCGAACCCAAGATCGGAATGCGGGTGATCCCCATTTTCAGGATGCTTGACCCCACGTACACCATCACTGACCTCTCCTGGGTGGTTGAAGGCACCCCTGAAGAGGCCCTTCCCAAGGGGTTCACGTTCGGATAGTTTCCTCCTTCAAACGAAAAAGGGGTTGCATTTGCAACCCCTTTTCTTTTTCCAGACCGTTCAAAGGTTTCATTGAACCCTGAACCGTGAATATTCGTAGACTGTCAAGAAACCTTATCAGGAAATGACCAGTTTCATCTGCCTTACATTCGTCTCGAGGCCCAGCCTCAGACAAAGCCCGCTGAGTTCCCTTTTCTTTTCTTCCCCATTTATGCTGAAAGAAATAATCAGTTCCTGGATGCCATACTTCGCGAGCAGTTCTACCAGTCCCTCGCCGCGACCCAGAATGGGATAACCCTTAATCTTTCTTCCCTGTAAGCCCATGTTGTCATCCACAAAGCCAACCATTTGAAGTCCCAGGGCCCTGTTCGCCGCAATCTCTTTCAAGACCATCTGGCCTCCGATACCGGCCCCGTAGATGAGGGTTCGTTTGCCTTTGGCGTTACCATTCTTGATCCCCTCATCCAGCAACCTGAAAGACAGCCTGGAAAGGGAAACCAGGATCACCATAAGGCCCCAGTAGATCACAAACACAGCCCGGGAGAAACTCTGGAACCGGTACATGAACAGAAGGATGAGCATGGCCCCCACCGTACCAACCGTAATGCCCTCCATATAGCCTATGAGGTCCCGGATGCCCGTGGTTTCCCACACCCCTCGGTATACACCGAAAATATAAAAACCAAGGAGTTGGAAGGAGATCAGAATGGGCAGGGACTTTAGAAAGAAATTGAGGTTTGCTCCCGGCGCTCCCTCAAAACGAAGGAGATAGGCCGTATAATAAGCAGCGGAAACGAGCACAACATCCAGAAATACCTCGAAGAGTCGTCTCCGATAGGTGATTTCTATCAGAAGCGGGGTAAAAACACTGGATCCCCTTTCAGCCAGAATGGAGTTTCCCTTGTAGACCTGGACCTTCCCCAGGTAAACCCAGAAAAGAATCACAAAGAGGATATAGAGGATGGTGGTAACCAGGATCGTGCCCTCACTCAGGTACTTCATCCCCAAAGCCAGCAGACTGGACGCCATAGAGAAGCCATACAAAACCAGGACAGCCTTTCTCTCGGAAAGCCCGATGGCTACCAGCCTGTGGGAAGAGTGGTCTCGTCCCCCTTGGGAGATGGGGCGACGGAATAATTTTCGCATAAGGCTGACAAACGTGGTGTCCAGGATGGGAATAAAGACGATGGAGACAGGCACGGCAATGACCGAAAGGATATGGAAAAAACTCCCCGAAGATGATGGCGACGGCCCTCCGGCGATGGTCATGCAGGCCATCATAAAACCGATGAAGAGGCTCCCCGCGTCCCCCATGAATATGGAGGCAGGGTTGAAGTTATGGACCAGAAATCCCCCCAACGCGCCCGCATAGATCCCCCCGATCAAAAGGATGGGGTCGTAAGAATACCCCGGGACCACATGGAGCAAGCGGTAGGCACAGAAAGATAACCCCCCGATGACGCCGATCCCTGCCGCCAGGCCGTCCATGTTGTCCAAGAGATTGAACGCATTGGTAATACCCACGATCCATAGAATAGACACCAGGAGATTAAGGGTATGAAAGCCTGTCCAGGAGAGCCTGATTCCTAGAAAAACGATGGCGCAGGTGACAATAATCTGACCTGCGAGTTTGTGTTGAGGGTCCATGGTCCGGAGGTCATCC
>CAYUCJ010000324.1:0-4031 GCA_964443285.1 uncultured Desulfobacteraceae bacterium
GCGTCGCCCGCATCCTCCAGCTGGTCGAAAACGGCGGTTGCCGCGGCCCTTTCGGTAGGCTTCGGCGATATCTTGAGCGTAATTTCAGTGGCAATCCCGAGTGTCCCTTCCGAACCGACCATGAGCCTGGTGAGATCATATCCTGAAGAGCACTTCATGGTACTGGCCCCGGTACGCATCACCGATCCATCCGCCAGGACAACCTCAAGACCAAGGACATAATCCCGGGTGGTGCCGTATTTGGCCCCGTGAAGGCCCCCGGCGTTTGTTCCCACATTGCCCCCGATAGTGCATGCCTTTCCGCTGGCGGGATCAGGGGGGTAAAAAAAGTCATGTTGCCCCAATTCACGTTGAAGGTCATCGTAGACGACCCCCGGTTGAACCACCGTCAGCCGATCCGGTATACTGACCCTAATAATCCGGTTCATGCGGGTCAGGTCGAGAATGATGCCGCCCTTGAGGGGAACAGCAAGGCCTGATAGGCCCGTACCCGCACCCCGGGGGGCAACCGGGATGCCCTCCTGATTCGCCAGGGCAAGGATCCTGGAGACTTCATCCGATTTCTCCGGCCATACCGCGCAATCGGGCCTGCTTCTGAATTCAGAGGCATCGTACGAATAGGATACGAGGTCTATCAGATGGGCCGTGTATCTCTCTGAGCCTACTATTTTGATTAGTTCCTTTTCGATTTCTTCTTTCATCTGTGACTGCTCCTTGGAGACACCCGTCCGGGAAGATGCGGGCTGAATGACGCAACACAAGCTTCAAAGATCTCTTGTCGTTGGCTTCCTGATCGTGAAACTTTGGATCCTCTATCTTTACACGGAGAAAGATTGTGTTGACAAGCCAAAAACGAGTTATCTAATCTGAAATCCGATTACAGAATAAGGTTCAAACAACGAAAACGGACTTGCAATCTATTGGCCTTTGGCCCCCATGTTGGAAATACCACGGAATGACATAGGCCGGAAAGGGTGAATGCCATGCAGCCTTCGGTTTTGCGATTGAGCACGGATGACAATGTGGTGGTGGCGTTGCGGGACCTTGAAGAAGGAGAAACCCTCTTGAAGGAGCGGCTGGTTTGCAAGGGCCATGTGCCTTCGGGCCACAAGGTGGCGACCAAGACCATTTCCCAGGGGGAACGCATTCACAAGTATGGCCAGGGCATCGGAGTTGCAACAAGAGAAATCTCGCCCGGCGAGCATGTGCACACCCACAACATGGAAATGGCTGATCTGGAAAGGGCTCATGACATTGGCGCAGACGCCCGGCCCACCTCTTTTGTGCCCGAGGAGCAACGGGCTACATTCAGCGGTATCGTTCGCACGGACGGTAGGGTGGGAACCCGCAATTACATAGGGATTCTATCCAGTGTCAGTTGTTCGGGATCGGTCTGCAGGATGATAGCGGAGCGGTTTAGAGGGGAGGGCATCACACACTTCCCCAACGTGGACGGCGTCGTGGCCCTGCCCCATTCACTGGGCTGCGGAATGTCGGGCACGGGGGAGGGTTTTGAAATCCTTCAGCGAAGCCTGGACGGATATGCTCGAAATCCCAATTTTGCCGGAATCATCATGGTGGGTCTCGGATGCGAAGTGAATCAGATCCACCGGCTTTTCCAGGATACCGGGCTCAGGCCATCTGAAAATCTGCGCACCCTTTGCATCCAGGACAACGGCGGCACCGAGGGTACGGTGCTCAAGGCATCAGACTTCATAGAGACCCTGCTTCCGCTTGCAGACCGGGTGGAACGGAAGGAGATTTCCGCGTCACACCTTGTCGTGGGTCTCGAATGCGGCGGGTCGGACGCCTATTCCGGCATCACGGCCAACCCTGCACTGGGCGCGGCAGTGGATCTCCTGGTGGCCCATGGCGGGACGGCCATCCTGAGCGAGACTCCGGAAATCTACGGGGCGGAACACCTCCTTGTCAGGCGCGCATCCATCCCGGAGGTGGGACATGCCCTGATTGAACGGATCCGCTGGTGGGAAGCCTACGCGGCCCTTCATGACGGCCGGATCGACAACAATCCCACACCCGGCAACAAAGCAGGCGGCCTGACGACCATCCTTGAAAAATCCCTGGGAGCGGTGTCCAAGGGCGGAACCACAAACCTCAATGGTGTCTATCGCTATGCCGATCCCGTGAATCAAAAAGGTCTGGTCTTCATGGACACTCCCGGCTACGACATCCCCTCCATCACTGGGATGGTGGCGGGAGGCGCCACTGTGGTCTGTTTTTCCACCGGCCGGGGCTCCGTAACCGGGGGAAAACCGACGCCGGTCATCAAACTGGCCACCAACACACCCATGTACCGGCGCATGTCGGGGGATATGGACATCGATTGCGGTCCCATTGCTGAGGGTGAGGCGACCATAGAAGAGATTGGAAAGGTTATTTTCCGGAAAATCCTGGACACGGCCTCGGGAGAGAAAACAAAGAGCGAACGACTTGGATTCGGGGATTGCGAGTTTACTCCGTGGCAGATAGGGGCTGTCTTCTAGCGCAGGATTATCGTCTTTCACCCCTCAAAGTCCGATCTTCCAGTTGACCCCGGAGGAAACCGGACGTTTGAAACCTGCTCGTTCGTCAGCTGAATTTGAAATACCCTGCCGCAACGGGCCCCTTTGTCAAATAATAGCCTCGCCGCCTTCCTTCCTGAAGAGATGGCTTTTCCCCATCGTCACGACCAAATCCATGTCCTGGTGGGGCGCTACCTCCACATCCGACGGCAGGATCACGGTGAGCGTGTTTCTGCCGGTGCTGATATTCAGAGACACCTCCTTTCCCAGCGGTTCAATAACCTCGATCTCGCCTCTTATGACCGCCTTTGCAGCCTTCGGATCTTCCCGCGCATCCAGGATGCGGAAGTCCTCCGGCCGGATGCCGAAAACACACTCCTTACCGCTTTGGGATCGCGCCCTGTCGGCCATTGAATCGAGGAGAGGAATTTTGAAATCCCCTGCATCCACATAGACATGGGAATTTTTTTCAACCAGGCGGCACGGGATGAAATTCATGGAGGGGCTTCCGATAAATCCCGCCACAAACCGGTTGGCCGGCCTGTTGTACAACTCCAGGGGGCTTCCCACCTGCTGGACGATGCCGTCTTTCATGACCACGATACGGGTTCCCATGGTCATTGCCTCCACCTGGTCATGGGTCACATACACGGCGGTGGTTTGAAGCCGTTCGTGCAGTTTTTTCAGTTCAGTTCTCATCTGGACGCGGAGTTTTGCATCCAGGTTGCTCAGGGGTTCATCGAACAGAAACACTTCCGGGTCTCTGACAATAGCCCGGCCCAGGGCGACGCGCTGCCTCTGCCCCCCTGACAGTTGTTTCGGCTTCCTGTTGAGCAGTTGTTCGATCCCCAGAATCTCAGCAGCCCTTTTGACCTTCTCTGCCCTCTCTTCTTTAGGCACCTTGCGCATCTTGAGCCCGAAAGCCATGTTATCGGCCACTTTCATATGGGGATAAAGGGCATAATTCTGGAAGACCATGGCGATGTTCCTGTCCTTGGGGGCCAGATCGTTCACCATCTGATTGTTGATGTACAGCTCCCCTTCGGTAATCTCCTCCAGCCCGGCGATCATCCGCAGGGTGGTCGTTTTCCCGCAGCCGGAAGGTCCCACGAGAACGAGGAATTCACGGTCTGCGATTTCCAGATTGACGTTGTCGACAGCCACCACCTCGTCGAATTTTTTTGTTATGTTTTTCAGTATCACATTCGCCATTCTGACCGTCCTCCTGAAACAATTGCTGTCCTCTTGTGTCTTCGCTCCGGAATGATGAGTCTCTTGGAAAACCTCCCTGCGATATCTGTTCCCAGGGACGAACTTTTTACGGTTACAGGTTTGGATAGCAAATGGAATTATCCTCTGCCAGATGAGCTGAAAACCCATGGCAGATGGTCCTTTCACTGGGTGAAAAATGTCAAGGAAAAAATGCCCTTTTGTGTTCACCGATTTGAAACGCAACGCTTCCTGTTGATCCCGAAGCCGATTGTGTTGTATCCTGAAATGTAATACCTT
>CAYUCJ010000325.1:0-4029 GCA_964443285.1 uncultured Desulfobacteraceae bacterium
ACTTCAGGGCCTCCTCCGCGCCTCCAAATTTTCGTGTAAGGGAAAATTCATCCAGAATGATATGATCATCGGCGGTGCACGTGTCGGTGATCATTCCGGCCACTACCTCGCCGACGCCGGGCCCCAGCATAAATCCCTGCCCGCACATCCCCGTGGCGTGGATAAGTCCCTTGATTTCTGGGTCCCACCCCACCAGAGGGGATCCGTCAGGGGTCATGGGATAGAGCCCCCTCCACACCCTCCGGACACGAATATTTTTCAACCTGGGAAGCAGGTCCACCATCCTTGCGCTCACCTGGGGGAGAAAAACGGAGGTCTCACGTTTATCCGTCCCGGGAATCGCCGGATCCGGGGTGATGCAGAAGACCACCTGGCCTCGCCTGTTCTGGTAGAAATAGTAATTTTTCGAAGAAGGTCCGGGGCGCAGATCCACCACCATACACTCGAAAAACGGTTTTACCGGCTCCGTGATGGCGGCCTCGTGGGAATCCGGAAACACAGGGACGTTGGCGCCGGCGGTGGCGCAGAGTGGCCTCGAATAGGGCCCGGCCGCGTCCACCACAACCGGCGCAAGATAATCCCCATCTCCGACGTTGACGCCGGTCACCCTGCCGTTTTCGGTCAGCAGGGTCCGGACCTCCTTGCCGAATTGAAAGTGCACTCCCTTTTCAACTGCTTTTCGGCAGAAGGCATTGATGGCCAGCAGGGGAGAGGCGGATCCGTCGTCCGGAGAATAGGTGCCGCCTCTGAGATCTGCATGGGCTATTCCCGGCAGGATGGCTCGGACCTTTTCCGGGGTCACAAAGTCTATGTTGAGGCCGAACTGCTTCTGAATGGGAAGGATCCCCTTCAGAATATCTTCTTCCGTCTTCCTGTAGACTGGAAAAAGATATCCCCCTTTGAGCCACTCGATATCGTCCCCCAACCTTTCTTTCCAGGTGGAGAAGATCTCCAGGGAACGAAGTGAGGTGAGAATTTTTCCGGGACTGGAATGGGTTGCCCGAATTCCACCGATGGCATGCTTGTTTTCGCCCTGTCCGGGGGAAGGGTTCCGATCCAGGACGAGGGTCTTGGCACCCGCTTCACCCAGGGCCAGGGCGGTGGGAACACCGATGGAGCCGGAGCCGATGATGATCGCATCATACCTATTCATCCGATTTACCTCCATGAACATTGGCCAGTATCCCCAAGGGGACTTCCACAAAAAGCGGCCGGTCAACACGGTCGGTCACCTGCTCGATATCGACGCCCTCCTCCTGGAAAATGCGCCAGATCATAGGCCTGCAGGTCTTGGAACCACAGGCACCCATCCCGGCCCGGTTGATGGCCTTGAGGTGATTGATGTCCCGGACACCGTTCCGGATGGCCTCCCTTATTTCACCCGCATTCACCCGCTCGCACCTGCAGATGACCGCCTCATCCGGGAGGGGCCCCTTCTCGTAAATTTCGGAGGGTTCCACCTGTTTCTCCTGCACACGAATGCCCACCGCTTTCTGAGCCACGGCCCTGTCCATTTTGATCTGGACCAGGAGGGTGCCGGGATATTTTTTCTTGTTGGCAATCACCCGCTCCACCGGGTAGTGACCCAGGATGGCCCCATCGTTGTCAGTTACCGGAACCATGCTGCCCTTTTCCACCTTTTCACGCCATATTTCATAAGGAAGGGTGACCGTCGGGTCTTCTTCGTCTTTCCGGTAGTCAATCAAGGCAATGGCAAGACCCGGGCAGATGGCAACACAGGCCAGGCAACCCTTACACTTTTCCAGGTCCGTCATGTAAGGCAGGCCGGTGATCTTGTCCTCTCTGGTTCGGATGGCGTTCTCCGGACAGACAGAGGTACAGGGGTTGCAAGGCACTTCCTGGTAACAATGAAAGATGGGCATGACCCCCTGTTCAGGGGCCGGTTCGGAAGGAGAGGAGATCGGCCCGGGCTTTGTCTTCAGGACCGCCGCCTTTTCTTCCCATTCACGGGGTATCTCATCCTGGTACCGGTCCAGAGATTTGGCTATTTTGAGTCCCTCTATCTTTCCCGTGAACATGGCGGCCGATGCCTCGGCAATCTCCTGTGCATCCCCGGCGGAGTAAGTATCCAGGCCCCATTCTCGGGCTTTCAGAAGGAATTCATTGACCTCTCCCAGACCCACGGCAATGAGAACCGTATCCACATCAAAGGTCCGGTGGGACCCCGGTATCACGTTCCAGTCCCTGTCCAGTCCGGCGATGGTGATGGTTTCAACGTGATCCGTGCCGTTGACGCTTACCACCGTGTGGCCGGTAAAGATGGGAACACCCAGCCGTTTCAATTTGTCCTCGTGGACTTTGTAACCGCCTATTCGGGGCAGGGCTTCCACAAGACCCGCCACTCGGATACCGGCCTGTATGGCATGGTACCCGGCAATGAGCCCCACGTTACCGCCTCCAACGATGAAGACCTTTTCGGAAGTCCTGACGAGATCCCTGTTGACCAGCGTCTGAAAGGCCCCGGCGCCGAAGACACCGGGCAAGGTGTTCCCTGGAAAAGAGAGCATTTTTTCCCTGGCGCCCGTGGCCACCAGGAGCTTTTTGGGCCTGATCTTCCTGTATCGCCCTCCTTCCACCACACCCACGATGCCGTCTGAAAAAACGCCCACGGCCGTGGTATTCAGTTGGATCCGAACGGATTCCATCTCCTTCAGCTTGTCACCGAGAAGCCACGCGATCTCAAAACCCCTCGTGCCGGCGTGTGAGTCTCCCACCGACCCGAAGAACTTGTGGGTCTGGAGGACCAGCTTTCCCCCTATCCTGTCCTTGTCGTCAATGATGAGGGTGTCAATCCCGAGCATGCCCAGTTCAATGGCCGCTGAAAGGCCGGCCGGCCCTCCGCCGATGATCAGGACGTCCACGTCCTCAATGGGTATTTCATCGGTTCCTACAGGCGCATCATCAGAAGGCAGCTCCGGAACCCCTTCCACACCCCGGATGTTCATCCCCTGCCGAAGAGGGGTCATGCACGATTTGACCGGAAGATGATCGGCAATGACCATACACTGGGAACACTGGCCGTTGGCACAAAAGATCCCCTGGGGACTCCCGTCCTTGTGATGATGCCCGAAGATATGAATATCGTTTGCAAAAAGGGCGGAAGAGATCATTTCCCCTTCCAAACCCTTCAATTCCTTTCCGTTCCAGAAAAATGTCACCTCCACCTTTTCGGGTATGGTAAGAATGGGGTGTTTTGTAATTCTCCTGTCCTCCATAATCTATCTGCCCTCTTTTTCAATTGGTGTTGACGGGAAATCTAACATTTTAATGCCGTAACCATTTTCATACATCCTGTCAAGCAGTTTTCATAAAGCACGCCGGGGCACGCAGGATCCGGGTTCAAGGGTTCAAAACCCCATTTTTCTTGACCCGGGAAATTCGCTCCTGTAAAATTTCGCATATAAAGTGAGCCAGTTTCAAAACGTTCAATTTTGTTCGAGGTCAAGAAAGGCGAAAATTTTTAACCACAGGAATATATTGGATATTTCGAGGATTAAGATTCGAGCCTGACGCGGAGATCGGGCAAAAGGGGACGTTTTGAAACTGGCTCAAAGTGAGTCATTATTATCGCTTGCTTAGGAGGAGGTTGGAAATGGAACTCAAAAAAATAATGGTGGCGGTGGATGGTTCGGACCATTCCATGAGGGCGGCAGCCTATGCCACGGACATGGCGCAGCTGGCGGGTGGCGAGGTCATTCTTGTCTATTGCCGGAGGCGCCTTTCTTCCATCCTGGGTGAGCCGTATCTGCAGGAGGCCATTGCGGATGTCCTGGAGAAGTCGGACCTTCTCCTCGAGCCTTTCCGCAAGGTCTTGAGAGAAAAGGGGGTGCCCTTCACGGACCGCATCCTGGAAGGTTCCCCGGGAAATATGATCGCCGAGGCGGCCAGAATCGAAAAATGTGACATGGTCATCATGGGTTCCCGGGGCCGTTCCGACCTGGAGGGCCTGCTTTTGGGCAGTGTGACCCACAGGGTCCTGCAGTCGGCCCCGTGTCCCGTCCTGGTGGT
>CAYUCJ010000326.1:0-4027 GCA_964443285.1 uncultured Desulfobacteraceae bacterium
TCTCAAATTTCTTCTTAGACATCTCTTACCTCCTCAAGATCCTTAGAAACCAAGCGCCAGAGTTACCTTCTGCACTTTACGTCCTTGTTCATCATTATTACCAGCGGTAGTGAGCAAAGGCCTTATTGGCTTCAGCCATTCTGTGCGTGTCTTCCCTCTTCTTGATGGCGGCCCCCCTCTTATTGGCCGCATCAAGCAATTCCCCTGCAAGTTTTGCTGCCATGGTCTTTTCGCCTCTGGCCTTCGCAAAGGATATAATCCACCGGATACTGAGGGCCTGACTTCTGGAAGATCTCACTTCAGTGGGGACCTGATAGGTCGATCCCCCGACACGTCTGGACTTTACCTCTACTCTCGGCTTTACATTCTCAACCGCTTTCTTGAAAACGGACAGGGGCTCCTCTTTGCTTTTGCCTTCGACTATGTCGAATGCCCCGTACAAAATGGATCGGGCAACGCTCTTCTTGCCTTTCTTCATCAGGTTATTGACGAATTTTGCCGCAAGAAGACTGTTATACCTTGGATCAGGCCTCATGTCTCGTCTGGCGATTACTCTTTTCCTGGACATCCAATTTCTCCAAAAACAGATTGCGGTTTTTCTTACAGCCCTTTCGGCCGTTTGGATCCATACTTGGATCGGCCCTGACGCCGATCTTCCACACCGGTCGTATCCATGGTGCCTCGAATAATGTGGTACCTCACACCCGGTAAATCCTTGACACGACCACCTCTGATGAGAACCACGGAGTGTTCCTGGAGGTTGTGTCCCATTCCCGGAATATAGGAGGTCACTTCTATTCCGTTGGTCAATCGCACCCTTGCCACTTTTCTCAGGGCGGAATTCGGTTTTTTCGGTGTAGACGTATAGACCCTGACACAAACACCCCGCTTTTGGGGAGCCCCCTGAAGGGCGGGCGTCTTAACCTTCTTTCTTGTTTTCAATCGACCTTTCCGCACCAGCTGGTTAATGGTCGGCATCCAATATTCTCCTCTTTCATAATAGCTTGAAAACTGTTCCCAAAAGCCGCCCTAACGGCGAACAAAATGAAACCACAAAAACCCTTTTTTTATTTCTGTTTCGGAAAAATGTCAAGCATTATTCCCTCGGCTATCTAAAAAACTATTCGGAGATGCCTATGGCCTGGTTTCTGTATGATTTAACGCCGGTTCCGGCAGGCACCAGGCGTCCCATGATCACATTTTCTTTCAAACCGCGCAGGTAGTCGATCTTTCCAGCCACACTCGCGTCCGAGAGGACTTTCGTAGTCTCCTGAAAGGATGCGGCGGAGATAAAACTGTCCGTACTGAGGGAGGCCTTTGTGATTCCGAGGAGTAGCGGTTCCGCCGTTGCCGGAGCAGCCCCTTGTTCTATGAGCTTCAGGTTTTCCTTCTCAAAACGCCATTTTTCCACCTGCTCACCCAGCAGAAAAGGAGAATCGCCAACTGTCGTCACCCGCACCTGCTGCAACATCTGGCGGACAATCACCTCTATGTGCTTGTCGTTGATTCGAACACCCTGCAGTCGGTAGACTTCCTGCACTTCGTCCACCAGATACCTGGCGAGTGCCTTTATTCCCCTGATGCGAAGGATATCATGGGGATTGACCGAACCGTCCATGAGTGCTTCTCCCGCTCGCACATAGTCACCTTCCAGCACACTGACATGCTTTCCCTTACTGACGAAGTAGTCCACCGACTCGCCCACTTCAGGGGTGATCGTCATCTTTCTCTTTCCCTTGGTGTATTTCCCAAATGAAACAACTCCGTCGATCTCACTGATGATGGCCGTTTCTTTGGGTTTCCTCACCTCGAACAGCTCTGCAACGCGGGGGAGACCGCCGGTAATATCTTTCGTTTTCGTGGTCTCTCTGGGGATTTTTGCCAGCACGGTACCAGCGCCGACTTCGTCTCCTTCATTGACCATGATGATGGCCCCTACCGGCAGATGGTAACGGGCCTTTGCCCTGCTGCTCCCTGGAACGGATGCTGTCCTGCCACTCTCGTCTTTTATGGAAATTCTCGGCCGTACTTCCACATCGCGAAAATCCACGATGACCCGGCTGATCTTTCCGGTCACCTTGTCCCGTTTCTCCTGCATGGTTCGTTCTTCGACAATATCTCCAAATTTGGCCACCCCCGCGACTTCCGTCAGGATGGGGATGGTAAAAGGGTCCCATTCGGCGAGGACTTGGTCTCTCGTTATCTTTGTACCGTCGGCGACCTTGAGAACGGCACCGTAAATGATGGGATAGCGCTCTATTTCACGCCCGCCTTTCCCCATGACCACCATCTCACCATTACGATTCATGGCGATATGGAATCCCTCTGCATTTTCAACGGTCTTGAGATTGACAAATTTTACTTTTCCATCGTTTCGAGCCTTGACGGTTGTCTGCTCCACCCGCTTGCTGGCTGTTCCTCCAATGTGGAAGGTCCGCATTGTCAGCTGGGTTCCAGGTTCACCGATAGACTGCGCTGCAATAATGCCTATGGCCTCACCGATGTTCACTTCGTGTCCATGGGCCAGATCCCGACCGTAGCATTTCTTGCAGACGCCATGTTTGGATTCGCAGGTGAGTACTGACCGGATTCTGACGCGCTCCAGGCCGGACCGTTCAATCTTATCCACGTTTTCTTCGTCGATGGCTTCGTTTGCTTTCAGGAGCAATTCCCCGGTTATGGGGTCGATGATATCCTCCAGGGCAACGCGTCCCAGTATCCTCTCGCCCACCCTCTGGATAATTTCGCCACCCTCTGTCAGGGCATCCACCCAGATGCCGTCCATGGTCCCGCAATCGTCCATCGTAATAATGGCGTCTTGAGAAACATCCACGAGGCGCCGGGTGAGATATCCTGAATTGGCTGTCTTGAGGGCCGTATCGGCCAGACCTTTTCTGGCGCCGTGCGTGGAGATAAAATACTGGAGGACGGTCAGACCTTCCCGGAAATTTGATGTGATGGGGGTCTCAATGATCTCACCGGAAGGCTTGGCCATAAGACCGCGCATACCGGCCAGCTGTCTCATCTGGTCTTTACTCCCCCTGGACCCGGAATCGGACATCATGTAAATGGCGTTGAAGCTCGGAACTTTGACCTTTTTGCTCTCCGGCCCCTCGATTTCTTCAAGGGCCATTTCCTTCATCATTTCGCCGGCCACATCTTCCGTCGACTGGGCCCATATGTCGACCACCTTGTTGTACTTCTCTCCATCGGTGATCAGACCGCTCTTGTATTGATCATCAATCCTTTTGACTTCATTTTCAGCCCGTGAAAGGATTTTAGGCTTTTCAGAGGGAATAACCATGTCATTCATGGAAATGGAGATGCCCGAAAGGGTGGCGTATTTGTAGCCGATATCCTTTAGGCGGTCCGCGAGAATCACCGTAGATTTTATGCCGGCATGACGGTAGGACGCATTGATGAGACCTCTCAATTCCTTCTTGGACATGACCTTGTTGATGGAGGAAAAAGGTACGATTTTCGGCAAAACCTCGTAAAGGAGGACGCGCCCCGTGGTGGTCTCCTCGATCTTGCCCTCCAACCTGACCTTAATGGAGGCATGCAATCCCAGGGCTCCGGCGTCATAAGCAATCCTGACCTCGTCAGAATTTGAAAAGGACATTCCCTCGCCCCGTGCGAAGGGCCTTTGACGCGTCATGTAGTAGATACCCAGAACGATGTCCTGACTGGGCACGATGATAGGCTCTCCGTGCGCCGGCGAGAGGATGTTGTTGGTGGACATCATCAGGACCCTGGCCTCGATCTGGGCCTCGATGGACAACGGCACATGCACTGCCATCTGGTCCCCGTCAAAGTCGGCGTTAAAAGCGGTACAGACCAGCGGGTGCAGTTGAATCGCTTTCCCCTCGACAAGGACGGGCTCAAAGGCCTGGATACCCAGTCTGTGGAGTGTAGGAGCCCTGTTTAACAGGATACAATATTCCCTGACCACTTCATCAAGGGCATCCCAGACTTCCGAGCTCTCCCTTTCCACCATCTTCTTGGCACTCTTTATGGTGGTGACCAG
>CAYUCJ010000327.1:0-1570 GCA_964443285.1 uncultured Desulfobacteraceae bacterium
TTCACCCGGACGGGGGTGGCCATGCGGGCGACGGCCAACGACCAGCAGGCCGCCCTTTCCATGGGCATCAGCGTCAGATGGATTTTTGCGCTTTCCTGGAGCTTTGGCACCATTGCGGCCATCATCGGCGGCATCGTCATCGGGAACATCAGCGGCATCAGCATCTACATGGGGGACATAGGGCTCAAAGTCCTTGCCGTCATCATTCTGGGCGGCCTGGACAGCATCACCGGGGCTATTTTGGGTGGCCTGATCATCGGCATCCTGGAAAATCTGGCGGGAATCTACATCGATCCTTTCGTCGGGGGAGGCGCCAAAGCCGTGGCCCCTTTTTTCATTCTTGTGGCCATCCTAATGATCCGCCCCTACGGACTGTTCGGAAAAAAGATCATTGAGAGGGTCTAAAAGAAGGGGAAGTGGGAAGGCGGAAGGTTTACCCGCCGGTTTTGTGGCGGGCGGGGAGAGGGGGAGGGGTAAGAGCGGAAACAAAAAAGATGAAAGGAAACAGTGTCGGGCCATGAGATGCGGAGACTTTAAAGAGACCTATGTCCAGGACGAAGAGATCTTTCAGTCCCATTTCGTGAAATTCTGGTTGGGGTTGTTCCTGGCTTTCCTGCTCCTTTTTCCCTTTCTGGCCAACCCTTACCTCCTCTACGTTGCCAACATGATCGGCATTGCCGTGATCGCTGCGGTAGGGCTGAATCTGCTGACGGGTTTCACCGGGCAGATTTCCCTGGGGCATGCGGCTTTTGCAGGGGTGGGCGGGTATACTTCGGCCATCTTGATCACCCGACTGGGTTTTTCCTTCTGGCTGGCCCTCCCATGTGCGGGCATCATGGCGGCTTTAGCCGGGCTGATCATCGGTATCCCTTCCCTCAGGGTCAAAGGCCTCTATCTCTGTATCGCCACGCTTGCCGCCCAGTTTATCTTCGAGTTCTTCTTCATCCACTGGGAAAGCCTGACGCACGGTATCCGGGGGATCAACGTCCCTCCGCCAAGCCTGGGAACCTTTCTCATCAACACGGAAAAACGTTTCTATTTTGTGACGCTCATCGTGGTGGTCCTAGGGGTGGGATACGCCCGCAACCTGGTCCGGAGTCGTGTGGGCCGGGCCTTTGTGGCCATCCGGGACCGTGACCTGGCCGCCGAGATCATCGGGATCAATCTCTTCCGCTACAAACTGACGGCCTTTGCCATATCCTCCTTTTATGCAGGCATCGCCGGCGCCCTATGGGTCGGTTTCATGCGGATCGTGACCCCCGAGCACTTTCCTTTCTATCTGTCCATCCAATACCTGGCCATGGTCATCGTGGGGGGGATGGGAAGCGTCATCGGATCCATCTTCGGCGCCGTCTTCATGACACTGGTACCCGAACTGCTGAACATCCTGTCAGGATCGCTCAAGGACATTTTCACCGGTGCGACAGAGATCTTTATCCCTCTGAAGGAAGTGATTTTTGGTTCAATGATCGTTCTTTTTCTCATTTTCGAGCCCCGGGGTCTTGCGGAGATCTGGCGACGGATCAAGGCCTTTTTCCTGTTGTGGCCTTTTTCCTATTGATCCTGTTTT
>CAYUCJ010000327.1:1670-4021 GCA_964443285.1 uncultured Desulfobacteraceae bacterium
TTTGCAGGGGTTCACATCAACGCGGGGCTGGAAGACGCACTGATGATGGCCAATGAAGAAGGCGGGATCAATGGGAAAAAGATAGAGTATATCATGGAAGACGGCACCTACAAGGTGGATGTGGCCGTGGCGGCGTTCAAACGCATCATGGCTAGGGACAACCCCGCCGTCATGTATGGAGAAAGCACCGGACTGGGCAAAGCCATGGCACCTGAAATAAAGGACCGTTACAAGATCCTGTACAGTTCCACTTCCTTTTCCAGCGAATTGGCTGACGAGGCCGGGAATCCATATGTGTTCGTCCCGGGCCCCACTTACAGCGATATGTTCGGCATGCTCCTCAAGTACATTGCCAAGGAGAAGCCGGGCGCCAACGTGGCCTTCTTTTACAGCGATACGGAATTCGGAAAAGATCCCATTCCTTACGGAAGAGAGATGTGCAAGAAACTGGGGCTCCATCTGGTGGCAGAGGAAGTGGCCAAGGTAGGCGGTCTGGACGTGGCCTCTCAGGTGCTGGATCTGAAGCGAAAGAAGGCTGAATACCTGATATTCCAAGGTTTTGTCCTTTCACCCATTCCCGCAGTGATCAAGCAGGCCCGGGACTATGGCCTGAAGGTCAAATTCATGGGGACATTCTGGGGAACCCACAAAATGCTGCTGGACAAGATGGGTCCTCTTGCCGAAGGATATCTGGGCGTTTTCCCCTATGCCTTTTACTGGCAGACAGAGGTCCCCATGATCCAAAAGATCCGGGCCTGGAACGAGAAACACCATCCGGATGTGAAATACAGACCCGGTTCCTACATGCAGGGTTTCTTCACCGGCCTGGTGTTCGTTGAATGCCTGAGGCGGGCGGACAAGGCCGGAGAGCTGAACGGAGAGGGATTGGTCAAGGCCCTCCATTCCCTTAAGGATGTGGAAACCGGCGGTTTAATGTGCCCCTACACGGTGATCAACAACAAGATCCCCTTCGGTAGGGTGTACAAGGCCAACACCGCCAAAAAGATCTTTGAACCGATCTCAGACTGGATCAGGACCGAGTAAGACCGAAACAAGGCCGGGCGTGTGGGGCGCAAAGGGAGAATTCCTGCGCTCCACGCGCTGATAGTAAGCCCGGGTTTATCACCAATCTCCGCAGTCACAGCGGATTGTTGGTGAGAAATCCGGGCTAGAGAAAGAAAGCCTCTATCAATGACGGAATACAAGACGCTGCCTCAGCTACTCAAGCAAAACGCACTCAGATTCGGCGACCAAAAAGTGGCCATCCGGGAGAAGGAATTTGGCATCTGGCAGCCGGTCACCTGGAAGGCCTACTATGAGAATGTGCGGGATTTCGCTCTCGGCCTTCATGGACTTGGGTTCAAGGCCGGTGACAAACTGGCCTATGCAGGGGACAACCGGCCGGAGGGGTTGTTTTCCGAATTGGCGGTTCAGGCCCTTGGCGGGGCCATCGTGGGGATCTATCCGGACAGCCACCTGGACCAGGTGGCCTATATCATCAACCATTCGGATTCGGTTTTTGTGGTTGCAGGAGACCAGGAACAGGCGGACAAGGTCCTGGAAGTGAAGGATCGATGTCCTCTGGTCAGGAAAGTGATCGTGGACGACCCCAAGGGAATGAGGCGTTATGATGATCCCGTCCTGACCTTTTTCAGGGAGATACAGAAACAGGGCCGGGAATGGGCGGAAAAAGAGCCCGGTCTCTTTGACGAAATGATCGAAAAGGTCAAACCAGATGACGTGGGCATGATCAATTACACATCGGGGACCACCGGTCTGCCCAAGGGGAGTATGATTACCCACCGGAACATGTTCAGTGTGGCCGCGGCCCAGGATGAGGTGGATGAAGCAAGCGAGGATTTCGAATATGTCTCCTTCCTCCCCTTTCCCTGGATCGGGGAACAGGAGTTCGGCGTTTACTGGTCCTTATACAAGGGGTTTACGGTTAATTTTCCGGAGAAGGTGGAAACGGTCCAGGAGAATATCCGGGAGATCGGTCCCCACATCATGCTGGCGCCGCCCAGGATATGGGAGAGGATGTGTTCCGATATCCAGGTGAAGATACAGGATGCTGCCTGGATCAAGAGGATTTTCTACAAGATATTCCTCCGTGTGGGATACCGGATGGCGGATTTCAAGCTGAAGAAAAGAAGACCGTCGGCCGGATGGAAAATCCTGGGGTGGGCGGCTTATTTTTTTCTGTTCAGGTCCCTCAGAAACTACCTGGGTCTTTCCCGGCTTCGTCACGTCTACACGGGTGGTGCCCCCCTGGGTCCGGAAATTTTTCACATGTTCCAGGCCCTGGGCGTCAACATCAAGCAGGCCTATGGTATGACCGAACAGACGGCCGC
>CAYUCJ010000328.1:0-1862 GCA_964443285.1 uncultured Desulfobacteraceae bacterium
TGCGGGCCGGGTCCCAGCCCCAGAGAATGATCATTTTGGAATTCAGCAAATCGTCACGGCTGTTGCCGACCATTACGGAGCCGTATTGTGTCAAAGACGCCCAGACCGCACCTTCCGAGGAAATGTTTCCGTAATGGGTAACGCAGCCGCCGAACTGATTCATGAGACGCTGGGCGGCGAACCCCCCGTTGTGAAGGCCGGCGAGATAGCCGCCGCCGGTGGCCAGAAAGATACCCTCGTTGCCGTATGTTTGCTTGACCCGGGTCAATTGACCGGCCAGCGTTTCCAGGGCTTCATCCCAGGAAATTCGTTCGAATTTGCCTTCGCCCCGCTTACCGACACGTCTTTGCGGATACATCAATCTTTGCGGATGGTGGACATACTGCCGGAACGCCCTGCATCGCAAACAGGTCCTGAGCTGTTCGGGTTCGGCAATATCATCGCCTTCAACCCTCAGAATCCGGTTATCCTTCACGTGCAATCTGAGGGGACATCGCCCGCCGCAGTCAAAGGTGGATGTGGTTCGGACAATTTTCACATCTTCATACGACTGACCGGTACTTTCATTTTGCATTGATTTCACCCGTCTTAAGCTGTTTTCTCTCTGGCCAAAGTGTCCATCTCGGATTTTATGGTACGCTAAAAGGTCGAACAGCGACAAGAGATTTCTATTAAGTCAACTGGTTAAAGCAAAAACCCTATTGGGGTAATCATTTCTACACCCTGGCGCTCTCTCAACTGGCGGTTTTCAAAGGATGCCTGCCGGATCTTCACGGAAAGGCCAGTGTCGCGGTCAGCGACCATATCCTCCAATCCCAATTCGACGCGGCCGGAATTCTACATTCTCCTTGGACGGGCGACAAGCGTTCGCTATAGCCATTTCGTGCTCCGGACCACGAAAAAGTTGGACCTTGGAGAATTCCATGAGCGGCCGCGAACCGAGCGTCGAAAAAGCGAGCCGGGAACTAATCCTTGGAATCTCACGCGTTCCAGGTTTCAGCGGTGATGTGAGGGTGCTTGGATCGCGAGAACTTGTCGCGGTACTCCCTGGGAGAGATCCCAGTATATCTTTTGAAGAGTCTTCGAAAGGTACTGCTGTCCTCGTATCCGATCTGGAATGTGATTTCGTTTACATTATCGAGCGTCGTCTCGAGCCTCCTTTTGCCGACCTCCATGCGCAGATTCTGAAGATAGCCGAGGGGGGATTCCCCAGTGGCCTTTCTGAACCGCCGCTTAAAATGCCGGGGGCTGATCCCTGCTTCCTTCGCAACGGCGTCGATGGTGATGTTGTCGGCGTAGTGTTCCTGCATCCATTCCTGGGCCTCCAATATGCTCGTATCGCCATGATCTTTCCTGGCGCTGAAGATGAAATACGGTGACTGATTCTCACGGTTAGGGTCAACCAGCAAGGCCTTCGAGCACACGGATGCCAGCTCCTCGGAGCCAAAGGCCCTGATAAGGTGCAGTCCCAGGTTGTACATGGATGTGGCCGCCCCCGTGCAGATAAGACCGGCTTCCTCGGTGAGGATCCGGTCCA
This sequence comes from uncultured Desulfobacteraceae bacterium, assembly GCA_964443285.1. Classification (GTDB taxonomy): domain Bacteria; phylum Desulfobacterota; class DSM-4660; order Desulfatiglandales; family Desulfatiglandaceae; genus CAYUCJ01. Next base: position 1,538 of record CAYUCJ010000328.1, read on the forward strand.
TCCGGAGATGTACCTTTGGATATCGGCGTCGAAAGCGTCTGGCAAACTGCCAGTTGGTCGTCGCGATCTTCCCGTCTAGAAGCCCCGTTTCTGCCAGCATAAAAGTGCCGGTGCACATGGCGGCGATGTTTGTCTTTTTCCGGTATCTATCGATCAGCCACTCCGAAATCTCCCCCACCTTCTGTGTCAGGGGTTCGTCCACGGGGAGGAATGCGGGGATAAGGACCAAGTCCGTCTGATTGACGTCCTTTAAGGCCCCATCAGGGTGAACACGGATTCCACCGTAGGCCCTTACCATCTCTCCCTTCACTGCCACGATTTCCAT
>CAYUCJ010000328.1:1872-4019 GCA_964443285.1 uncultured Desulfobacteraceae bacterium
GCGAATCCGATCTTTCTTTGTTCAAGGCCCCATACCATAAGTTCGCGATGGAAAAGGCGTCGATCAAACTGCTTATGCCCGAAAAGAGACAGCCTTCTGCCGCTAAAAAGGTCATCCTCGCCATCATTCTCTCCTTACGGCCTCATGGCCGATTCTGCACGCTTTTTGTCATTTATGCCACTTTCTCACTTTCTTTTCAAGTGCTAATTTTCGGATTATGGAAGAAGGAGAAACCATATCTTCACGGTTAAGAGCGTCAAAAATAATTTGAGCAAAATGAGCCGATCGGTCCGTTGGGCCGGCAACCTCGGAAGAAATCGCGGGAGACCTGCAGAAAGCCACTTGCCTTTCCGAGAACCCCTGTTTCGGTCGAGCCATGGCCGGTGATGCGATTTATGGTATGATGGGAAAAATGGAAGAACGGAAAAAGACAGAAAGAAGTTGAGGGAAGAATATGCTACAACGTGATAACGTGCGAGGGACGAGCATCTACGCCGCTGAGGCGATCAAAAAGATGTGCCTGGAGGCTGGGGCCGACGATGGGGGCGTGTAAAAGAATATTGAAGCCCCTCAAAGACCGGACGGAACCGATATACGTTGCCGCCGGATCCAAAGCGGAATCCAGGGCCAAACGCAATCCGGCCAAGGAGGTCAGGGTTGTGCCCGGAATGGTTCGGACGCCGCCTAAATGAGGCAAACCGGGTGGGAATAGGCATTTGATGAATCAAGGGAGGTACCTATGGGCAAATGGCACAAGACAGGATGCGTACTGTGTGCGCAGAATTGCGGCCTCGAAATCCTTGTTGAAAACGATCGCATGGCAAAGGTCAGACCTGACAAGGAAAACCCGAGGAGCCAGGGCTATGCGTGTCGCAAGGGGTTAAACGTCATTTACCACCAGTATCCCAAAGAGCGTCTGACGGATCCGCTCAAAAGGGTCGGAGACCGCTTTTACCCCATTTCGTGGGACCAGGCCGTCGAAGAGATCGCGGGCAAATTAAAGGACCTTCTGGAACGCCATGGTCCGCGCTGTCTGGCCTATATGGGCGGAAGCGCACCAGGGGGCCAGTTTGAAGCATCCTTCGGGTTGACCATGATCAGGGCCCTGGGTTCCCAATACTACTATTCATCCGCCGGACAGGAGTTTAGCGGCATATTCTGGGTCCAGGGCCGCATGTTCGGCAAGCAGTACAACCTCGTTATCCCCGACGAGCACGTGTCCGACATGCTTGTGGCCTGGGGCTGGAACGGCATGGAAAGCCATCAAATGCCCCAGGCTCCGAGGCTTCTCAAGGGTTTCAGCGATGACCCAGAGCGGTTGCTCGTGGCCATCGACCCCCGCAAGAGTGAAACCGCGGCCATTGCCGACATCCACCTTCCCGTCCGTCCCGGGACCGATGCCCTCCTCGCAAAGGCCATGATCGCCGTCATCCTCCAGGAAGGATGGGAGGCGAAGGATTATATCGGGAGCCACGTAGAGGGGTTCGACAGTGTCAGGGTCTGGTTCGAGGGGTTTGATGTGCGAAGGGCTCTGGACGTCTGCATGCTCGATTACCAGCAGGTGCGCGAACTGTGCCGTCTCATGACCACCAAGAAATGGTCCGTGCACCCGGACCTGGGCATCTACATGGGACGACGCAGCACGCTCAATTCCTACCTCATGAACATCCTCGGGGCCCTTTGCGGGATCTTCTGCGTGCGCGGTGGAAACGTGATCCCTGGGATGGTCCTGCCCATCGGTTTTCACGCAGACGAAAGGGACCCCAAGACTTGGCAGACCGTCACAACAGGACTTCCCCCTGCCGCTGCCGGGTCGTTTCCAACGGCCGCGATGCCTGAAGAGATTCTGAGTGATCATCCCGATCGGCTGAGAGCGGTCTTTGTGAGCGCCTGCAATCCCCTTCGTTCCTATCCGGACACCTCGGCCTACGAGAAGGCCTTCGGAAGGCTCGACCTCCTCGTGGTCAACGACATCGTCATGAGCGAAACCGCGCGCCTTGCTCAATATGTCCTTCCGTGCCGCACCTTCTATGAGGCGTGGGACGGTTCGTTCTTCCCCCTGACCTTCCCCAAGGTCTATTTCCAGATGCGGCGCCCCAATGTCCCGCCGCCGGAGAAGTGTCTGGAAGCGGCCCAGATCTTCACAC
>CAYUCJ010000329.1:0-4018 GCA_964443285.1 uncultured Desulfobacteraceae bacterium
TCTGAGTAAACATGTCCAAAAAGACCAAAATAATCCTGGCAGCTGCGGCCGCCCTGCTGGTGGTAGTGACGACATTTTTTGCACTTCTGCCCCACATCGTACGCTGGTATATCCCCCGTGTCATCGAGGCTAAAAGCGGCTATCAAGCTGCCATCGAAACCATCGATTTTTCCGTCATCAAGCCCGCCATCACCATTGGCGGAATTTATCTTCGAGCCGGTGCGGGCGGAGGAGTAATGGGCAAGGTTGCGCTCGTGTCTTTTAGCGGGGCGTGGGGTAATCCTTTTCGAAGACATCTTATATCGCCGGTACGTTTAATTATTCAAGGGATAGACGCGCGGCTGGAACTTTTAGCAAAAAAAGACGGTGAGTCGTCCAATCTCGATTTTCTGTCTTCTTTACTGCTTCAGTTTCAAGTGGTTGTCATTGAAGCTGAACAGCTGGCAATTGTCACTCCCGACGGCCTCTTCAAGATGACGGAACTCAAGGGTTCGATCAGCCCTTCCGAAGATCAAGACAGAAGAAAAAACAGAACGTTAAAAGGATCCGTACTGCTGACGGCATCGGGAAAAACGGGGACCGAATCTGCGTGGAAGACGCAAGGCCATATTGCGCTCAGCGGAGAGATTACTCCGGCAGGCAACGCCGAAGGGGTTATCACCGTTGGCGTGATTTCCTTGGCGTCGTCTTATGTTCAGGCCGGCGCCGTGGCAGGCCATATCCCTTTTTCTTATGAAAATCACATGCTGAAGGTGCAGGATGCCCGATTGGGCACGCCGGCTGTCCGCATTCAGTCCGTCTATGAGCAGGGTCATTCTTTTCCTCTCCAGGTTGAGCCGCTCCAGGCCACCCTCACCACCACCAAGCCTTACGCTTTGTCCGCTCAGGCGACTGTTTCAGCGGATGACCTTTTGTCGCTTAAAATCAGCTTAAGCGGGCAAGCGGGGGATGGGCTGTCGGGATCGCTCACACTGGCAATCCCGGAATTGAAAAGCGTCACATCTCACGCGGCATTTCAGGAAAAAAAAGATGTTCTGAGATATAAAGGAATCTCACTTGCCGGCCGGGTTTTAATCGAAGGGCAATTTCAACTAATCATGGATGGAAAGGTTCCCAGCGTGGTTTGGCAGGCTGACTGCCGGTTGGATACGGTGCGGACGAACTATATGTCCCCGCTCGGAGCCATTGAGGTCACGTTGCACGACCTGCTCAAGGTCAGAGGCCGCAATGCGGCGGTCGAGTTGAGTGGCGACGTGGGCTTTACGCAGCTTCGGATTCAATCCTCCCGCATTTCCATCGAGGATGGAAACGGCCGCGTTCAATTCAGCGGGGATGCAAACCGTGTTGAAATAAAAGAAACCAAAGTTTCCATTGATCAGCTTAGATTCAAGCAAAAGCCCGCCGTGTTGCTGAAAAACGTCAGCTTTAGAGGCGCGGGAATGGTGGATGTGAGCGCGCAGGATATAAAAAATGCATCGGCCATAATTTCCATAGACGGCATGGGACCGTTCTCCGTCTCGCTGGCGTCATTTTCACCGCTTGACGCCACGTTGCAAGCCAAAGACGTTTCTTTGAAAAACGTGCTGGACAAAATCAAACCCGTTTCCGGATTTTTCGAAGGCTGGCAAGTCGACGGATCGTTGGACCTGTCGCTTCGGGCACGCGGAGACGTTGATCTTTCCGGGACCGTATCCCTGAATTTAGCCACAGTGTCCGGTCCACGGGACGTATACTTGGCGGAAAACCTCTCGACCAACATAATTTTTACGAGTTATCTCAAAGGGTTCACCTCGTTATCGCGATTGGAAGCGCGCACCGGCATCGAACGCGGAGAAGCGCTTCTGGGCAGTTTCTATCTCGATTTCGGCCTCACGCCCTTCACCCTGGCGCTTAACCTGAGTTCCGCATCGACCGGGTTGCGGGTCAGCCAGGGAACCATGGAACTCGCCAAGGCGGGAACCGCTCGGTTTCACTCGCGCGACAACGGATTTTTCCCCCTGGAAGTCTCTTTAGATTTCGAAGATCTCGACCAATTTTTCACCGCTTGCATTCAATCCTCATTGGCCGCAGCTTACCCGATTCTCAACGACATCCACGTGCAGGGAAAGGCTGCCTGCGATCTTTCCCTGCAGCCGGACAGTGCGCAAGGAAGATTCCGGCTGGATGAGGCATCGCTGACAATCGGTTCTTCGTTGAACGTTCAGGGTTTCGCACTCGATTTGCCTTGGGCCTATTCAACCGGTAAAAGACCTTTGCCGCATTCTATTCCTCAAGCTGGGAAGATCAAGATCGGACTGCTTGAAACCGAGCGATTTCAGATCCGTAACCAAGAGATCGGGCTGCATTTCGAACCAAACAAATTTACCTTCGATCCCGTTCGTTTTCCGCTGGCCGATGGAAGCGTTCTCGTTTCCGACGCCGCCGTGGAAAACCCCTTTTCCGGCAACCCTAAAATTTCCTTGCTGATTGGGCTGCGGGACATCCGCCTTGGCAAACTCCAGCTTCTTCCGCCCCCTTACGAGTTGACCGGCATCCTTGCGTGCAACGGGCTTCGAATATCGGGGGATAGGCAACGGCTGGACGGCACCGGCGAAGTTACGGTCGAGCTGTTTGGCGGACATGCCGTGGCCTCCGATTTCAGCATGCAAAGTCCTTTGTCCCGCTTCCGCAGGCTGATATGCAATATAAAATTTGAAGATGTCGACCTGGAAAAATTCACGCGTGCCTTTTCTTTCGGCCGCATCACCGGAAAGCTGAACGGTTACCTCGATGGGCTGGCCATTTCCAATGGCCAGGCAGATGCGTTCACGCTGGAGGTGTGGTCCGTGGCCGCCAAGGGCGTGCCAAGACGCGTTAGCTTCAACGCCGTGAACGATATTCAGACCATCAGCACAGGATCTGAATATCGGAGCGGCTTGCCCTTCGGGCTGGATCGTTTCATCGGCGATCTCTCCTATGAACGAATCGGCATCAAATGCATCTTAAAAAATGACGTGTTCAATATCAACGGCACGATCCACAAAGACCACACAGAGTATTTCGTCAGCCACGCCGGCTTTGCAGGCATCAATGTGATCAACATGAATCCCGACAATCAGATCGATTTCAAGGATATGATGGAACGGATCAAGCGGGTGGCCGAAAAACGCGAAGCAGAAGTTAAATAGTTCTCAAACCATAGGAGGCATTTCATGAAAGGAAAATTATGGTCCAGGATGGGGTTATTCATGATGATTTTGATTGGATTGTCATGTGTGACGGTCAACATCTATTTTCCAGCCAAAGAAGTAGTCCAGGCGGCAGATCAAATCGTGAAGGAAATACGTCCACCCGAGGCCGAAGAGCCCGCCAAACCAAAGGTCAAGCCGGATCAGAGTTTCTTGCCGCATTCAATCAACCTGGCTTTCTTCGTTTCCGAAGCTTGGGCGCAAAACGCCGCCACGGTCAACAACGCCAAAATTCGGGCCATTAAAGATTCCCTGAAAGAACGCGACCCCCAACTCCGGCCGTACTTCGACAAAGGCAATATCGGTGAGGGGAATTCGGGAAGTTTGGTCATCCGCAACTTGGACGGGCTCAACCTGAAACAGCAGAATGTGTTGAAAAACCTGGTATCATCCACCAACAAGGACCGTGGAGAGCTGTATGCCGAAGTTGCCAAAGCACTGAAAGTTGACCCTTCTCAGCTCGACCGCGTCGCCCGGGAATTCGCTCAGGTATGGCAGCAATACAGCAGTCCGGGCTGGTATGTTCAACTTTCCGACGGCACATGGAAGCAGAAGTAGCGGTTTTGATGGAAGCAGAGGCTCTATGTCAAAGAGTTCCCACGGGTCCGCGTGGCAAGCCATTTGCGAACACACTATATGATGGAAAATACGGGGTTTTGCAGATGGGACGATTTGCAGTGCGGGCAGCGCCCGGGCCGGGTTAGGCGCCGGCGGTCGGCAAATATATAGCCGCAGCGAAGACAGCAGCTGGGTTGAATGATCAGGCGCTTATCCTTTGACGCCAATGAACG
>CAYUCJ010000330.1:0-4000 GCA_964443285.1 uncultured Desulfobacteraceae bacterium
TCCAGGACAACTTCTGCTGGTCAAGGCCAATTAGTCGTCCAAAACAGGTCTGAGGTCATGAGAAAAGTCGTGCCCACGATCCTCTGATGTCACTTGAGCAGTGCAAGCTTCCTACCGATATTGTCCTGAACCCAATGGTTGTCCCACCATTCGACGGGGTTTACGAAAACGCCGTTAACGATTACCCCGAAATGAAGATGATCTCCGCCTGCCAGCCCGGTTTGCCCCGTTTGTCCAAGGGTATCACCCTTTTGAACCGTGTCCCCGACAGCAACAGCAATATTGCTCATATGGGAGTAAGATGAGGCCAATCCCTGGCCGTGGTCGATGATCACCGTTTGACCATAAATCCCAAGCCGACCGGCGAAGACAACCTTTCCCGTGTTGGATGCAGGTACGTTTGAATGTGCGAGCGAGGCCAGATCCAGTCCGAGATGGACCTGTTCATCCACTTTCTTGCCCTTGTAATAGTATTTTCGCCTGTCTCCAAACTTCGCCATGGCTGCGGAATTCTTGAGTCCCACCCAAGGTCCGTCCCAAAGCTTTTCAGGGCTGGTTTTCTTCGCCATCTCCTTAAAGAAATCTGCATTTTTCTTTCTGAGATCCCTGTTGATCTTTAGAAATTTCTCCAGGAGAGAAGCGTTCGGATCAAAGGGATAGAAGGAAAAATAGGGCAAGACTTTCTTAATGAAACCATCGCTGATGTTCATACGCTCGGTCCGAAACTTCTTTTTTCGGATATGGTAATTGAAAGTCGTCGTGGACCGATTGCCTGCCTTGTCCTTTGCCCATAGATAAAGGGAGGGTTGGGTAACCACGTCCTGGGAAATGGCAAAGTAGCATACTCGGGTCTCCTCCTTCTCATGCGAAGTTGCCGGGAAACCGGGAAAATAGTCATCATTCACATAAACGCCACTTTGATCCGTATCCGAAGAAACCCCATAGATGATCAGTCCCGTGCCACCCACATTGATGTAGTTCAGCCTTGAAATAACCCGTATGGCGGGAGGAACCGTGTCGATGGATAATCTTTGATGGGAGACGGAAAGATTTCCATCCCCCCCTCTGCGTCTTGAGTAATCCCAGGCACGGACGTAGAGATCCGCACGCCCCTGCGCGAGGTTCAGTTTGTGCAGATCAATGAGAACTTCTGTCTTGAATGTGTGAACCCCTTCCCGATTCAGAATGCCTTTGAAGGGAAATTTCTTTTCCAGTATGCTGACCTTCCTTCCTTCCTGGTTCAGAGAGATCTCCACTCTTCTAAGACCCCTGTTCTCGTCTTCAGCCTGAATCACGAGATTCTGATTGCTCGAAAGAAATTCCGGAAGAGGACCGACGACGACACGGGGTGGTTCACCTTCAAAGATACAGGCCAGGAACCACCCAAGCAAAGCAACGGCGACCAGGGTGGCTCCAACGATGATCAATACGGTTATTCTCTTTTTTTTGTGCATGGGACCATAATCTCCTCATAGTGATGATGAAGGCTTCTTACAAAGTCATCAATGGCGGCGTTGCAAAAATCCCGTCGTTCGGCTATAGATACCCGCAGCATGGTGAGCCAAAGCTTTTCGTTGAACAGTCCATAACAATAAATGAACATTATGGCAATTATTTTTGCCCTGATCGGTGAGGAAAAGCTATGAAGGCACCCTATTACGTCGGCGTTATCGGATCCGACACCTGTTCCCCCGAACATTACGCCCTGGCCAGAAAAGTGGGCTATGAAGTCGGAAAACGGGGGTGGACACTCATATGCGGCGGTCTGGGCGGTGTTATGGAAGGTGCCGCCAAGGGATGTTCAGAGGCAGGGGGAACAACTGTGGGCATCCTCCCCGGGCTCCAAAGAGAACAGGCCAATTCTTTCATCCGTATCGCCATACCGACGGGCCTGGGTGATGGCAGGAATCTCATGGTAGTCCGGGCATCGGATATCCTCGTGGCCATATCGGGCGGTTACGGCACACTCTCAGAGATCGCACTGGCCCTGAAGGCCGGGAAAAGGGTTATCGGCCTACAGACTTTCGAAAACATCGAAGGCCTATTGAACGCGGCCGATCCTGAAGAAGTCGTGGATAGGCTGGAGACCTGTCTGTGTGCCCATCCTTGGGTACAATGATGACCCCCAACGAACTTATAATTCAAGAGGTAATGTTCAAAAGTCTCGATATGAAGAAATATCGATCGTTTTCGTCGGGCATTGAAGGTATTCCTACCGCTCCGGGCCTCCGGGCTGGTCTTTTCTTCGGACTTGCCTCCGAGGGACACTGGCCCCCTCCGCGTTCTCCCGTAAACGGGAGCCGCGGCTTCCCCCCGAGATAAGTCCGGAAAAGACGGTGCCCTCTCGACAGTCGCTAAAGGAAGACCTTCAATGCCCTGATATTGCGCTTTTAAAAACCATCAAGCTTCACCAACACTTTTGAACATGAGCCATGAAGTTCGTTGCTCATAGGTTGCCGCTTGCGGCATAAAACAGCTTCCAATGAAGCCGCTTTATTGAAAAGAGCTCAGGAGGGGGCCTGAGGGTCTTTTTCGGACACTTTCTCATAGTGCACTTTGCACTCAACTCCGACATGGCCGCCTATTTGGGGTTTAATGCTCATGTACCCCTCGCGAATCTACGGCATAACGCTAAACCCCAAATAGGCGGCCATCCCCTCAAGAGTGGTTGGAAAGGGTCTGAAAAAGATTGTCAGGACTCCTCCTCTTCGTTCCTCATAGGCTGCCGCTCGCGGCACAAATCAGCTTCTTACAGACTCAGCAATCCTACCTGCCCCGCAGCCCGATTTTTCTGCTGATTTCCCTGACCTCGCCCTTGATTTCGTCCGGATCAAGGCTTGTGAAGACCCTCTCTTTCATGAGGACCCGGCCATTGACGATGACATCCTTCACGTCAGCCCCGCTGGCCGAGTAGACGATTGCAGAGATCGGATCATAAAGCGGCCGCAAGTGCGGTGCATCGAGATCAATGACAATCATATCGGCGCGCTTTCCCACTTCAATCGTTCCGATTTCCCTTTCGAGTCCCAATACCGCAGCACCTCCACTGACAGCCATCTTCAGGACCTCGCCACCACTCAGGCACATCGGGTTCATGGAAGATATCTTGGCCAGTTTTGCAGCCGAGTCCATCTCCAGGAAAAGATCCATGTCGTTATTCGAAGCGCTCCCGTCCGTTCCAAGTCCGATCGTCACCCCGGCCTTCAACATTTTGTCAATTGGGGCGATGCCTGAAGACAGCTTCATATTGCTTTCCGGGGCATGTACCACCCTGACCCCGTATTTGCCCATCAAGGCTATCTCTTCTTCGTCCACATGGACGGCGTGCACGGCTATCAAGGGATTTTCGAGCAATCCCAACTGCTCGAGATATGCCACCGGTCTCATTCCTTTCTTTTCAGTGATGGCAATGACCTCGTCGAGCGTTTCGGAGAGGTGAATCTGAAGAAGCGTCCCTCCGTCCAAAGAGGCTTTAAGGGCCCCCTGCAGGGTCCTCTCCGAACAGTTCAGCGGGCTGTGACAGAATATGCCAGGCATGATCAGGTCGGAAAAACCCCGCCATCTTTCAACGAATGCCTTAGCCGCTGCCACATTCTCTCCGGGATCGGGCACACCGGGGGCTGGGAAATCAATCACCCCCTGAGCAACAAGCGCTCTGAGACCTGTATCATGAGCCGCGCGAACCGTCCCGTCCTGAAAGAAATAGCCGTCCAGGAAGCACGTGGTGCCCGAAGCGATCATTTCCATGCACGCCAGCATCGCGCCCCAATACACTGTTTTTTCACTCAGGAATTGCGCCTCCAGAGGAAAGATCTTTTCAAATAGCCATTCCTTGAGTGGTAGGTCATCCGCATAGCCCCTGAAAAGGGTCATGGCCGCGTGGGAGTGCGCGTTGACAAGCCCGGGCATGATGATGCCTCTGGAGCCATCTATTCTCTCTACGCAACCCTTTCCTGCCTCAAAGGGCATCTCTCCGTTTTTCTGGATCTTCAGGATCTTT
>CAYUCJ010000331.1:0-3997 GCA_964443285.1 uncultured Desulfobacteraceae bacterium
CATGGACGACGGAGGGAGCGTAGCTTCTGGAATATGGTGTTTGCCTGGCTCTTGGAATAAAGGAAGGATGAACACAATGTGCTTGGACGAACAGGTTCGCAAGGTGCTGGACGAAATCAATCCAGAGGAGCTGGTGGAACTCACTGCTTCCCTCGTCCGCATAAACACGGTCTGGGACCAGGATGCCGGTACCAGTGAACAGCCGGCAGCGGAAATGGTGGCCGGGTGGGCCGAAAAACAGGGCTTTCAGGTGGAAATGGATCAGGTGGCTCCGGGTCGACCCAACACGATTGTCATCTGGGAGGCGGGCTCCGGTTCACGGACTCTGCTGTTCGAGGGACACACGGACGTGGTCACACCGGGAGATCCTGCCGGCTGGCGGCATGACCCCTTTAAGGCGGAGATCGTCGGAGATCGGATGTACGGGAGGGGAACCAACGACACCAAGGGCAACCTGGCTGCCATGCTTGTAGCCATGGCGGCCCTGAAGCGTTCCGGCGTTCAACTGGAAGGGCGCGTGATCGGCGCTGTCCTGTGTGACGAAGAAGACGCCATGATCGGCGTGCTGGATTTTATCAAGCGGGGCCGGGCGGACGGGGTAACGGGTGCCGTCATCTGTGAACCCCAGGACGGGCTGATCTGCACGTCTCAAAAGGGGGCAGTCCGCGCCCGTTATGCCATAGCGGCCCGGATGAGTCATGGCGCCATGCCCCTTGCCGGCCTGAATTGCGCTCCAGCCTTGAGCCGGTTGATCGACGGCCTTCACGGAATGGAATGGGATGCGGTGAAAGCCCTTGGCCGGGATGAACACCTCGGGTGGCCCAGCATGACACCCACCGTGATCCAGGCCCCTTCGGTTGGCGTGCCACAGCTCAATGTGATGCCCGGAGAGGCCGTGCTGCTGGTGGATGTGCGGACCATACCCGGACAATCCCACGACGGGATCCGTGAAGGCCTGGCAGCCCTGGCGCGACGGGTGGAGCAGGAGGTTCGGGAGCATTACGAAAGTTATGATCGACATCTTTCGGTCCAGCGGCATCACGATGTGAAGGTGGAGGTGGATTTCATCACCGACCGCCCCTGCACGCAGACGGATGATCAGGACCCCATCGTACTCGCGGCCGACTGGGCCACCAGAAGAATCAGCGGGAAAGAGCCCCTACATGCCGGTGTCCCGGGTACAACCGATGGGACGTTCCTGTGGCAGCTCAAGAATATTCCCATCGTGACCATGGGGGCCGGCGTGCGAGACGTGGCCCATCAGGCGGATGAGTGGGTGGATCTGGACCAGCTCGTTGACACCGCAAAGATCTACGCACTTTCGGCCCTGCACTATCTTCAGCCCGGGGTCTCCGATGCGTGACAAACTGCTCGCAGTGGACAACCTGTCTGTGGATTTCCATACCCCCGAAGGTGTGGCCCGGGCGGTTGAGCGGGTCAGTTTTGATCTGGACGCAGGGGAAACCCTTGGCCTGGTAGGGGAGTCCGGATGCGGCAAGAGCGTGACCTCTCTCAGCATCCTGGGCCTGATTTCTACGCCTCCGGGTCGTGTTCGGGCCGATGGTATTTTCTTCCAGGGCCGAAACCTGCTTGAACTGGGCGCGGAGGGAATTCGCAGGATTCGGGGCAGCGAGATCTCCATGATTTTTCAGGAACCCATGACCTCCCTGAACCCTGTGCTGACGGTAGGCCGTCAGGTTGCAGAACCACTGATGGTTCACCGGGGCCTGTCTGAAAAGGCCGCCTCCCGGGAGGCTGTTGAATGGCTCGATCGGGTCAAGATCCCGGCGGCGCGGGACCGGCTAAATGACTATCCCCACCAGTTGTCGGGAGGCATGCGCCAGAGGGTGATGATAGCCATGGCCATGGTTTGCCGTCCCAGACTGCTCATCGCCGACGAACCGACCACCGCCCTGGATGTGACCATTCAGGCCCAGATCCTCTCCCTGATGATAGACCTCAAAGAGAGCCTGGATATGGCACTTCTGCTGATCACCCACGACCTGGGCGTGGTGGCCCAGATGGCGGGTCGGGTGGTGGTGATGTATGCGGGACAGGTAGTGGAGGAGGCTGGTGTGGAGGACCTTTTCGACCGACCTTTTCATCCCTACACCCATGGCCTCCTGCGTTCCATGCCGCGATTTGGGGGCCGGTTCAAAGGCTCCGGTGGGGCCTTGAGCGAGATCCCCGGGATGGTTCCTTCACTGCTCAGGGTCATTCCGGGATGCAAATTTGCTGAACGATGCATTCATGCCTTTCCCCTGTGCCGTGAGAAACGTCCCGATTTCTTTGACATCCGGGACGGCCGGAAAGCCAGATGCTGGCTGCATCACTATCCGGAAAAAAGGAAACCAAATGACTGAACCGCCTTTACTGACCATCCGGAATCTTGTCAAACACTTTCCCCTGGGCGGGGGGTTGCTTTCAAAGCCGCGAGGGCTGGTGAGGGCGGTCGATGGGGTTTCCTTCAACGTGAAGAGAGGGGAAACGTTCGGCCTGGTTGGAGAATCGGGGTGTGGCAAGACCACCCTGGGCTGGCTTCTTCTGAAGTTGATCGAGCCCATGGGTGGGAGCATGGAATTCGATGGGCATGATTTTACCCGATTCAACCGACAGGAGATGCGTCTCCTCAGGAATCGGATGCAGATCATTTTCCAGGACCCCTATTCGAGCCTGGACCCCCGTATGAAAGTGGATGCGATCGTGACCGAGCCTCTCCGGGCGACCCAGCGGGTCACGCGGACCAAAAGAAGAGAGACGGCCGCCGAACTGCTTCAGCGGGTGGGGCTCCGAAAGGGCGACATTGACAAATATCCCCATGAATTTTCAGGGGGACAGCGCCAGCGGATTGGTATTGCCAGGGCCCTCTGCGTTCGACCGGAGCTGATCGTGGCCGACGAACCGGTCAGTGCCCTGGACGTGTCCATTCAGGCCCAGGTGATCAATCTCCTGGAAGACCTCAAACGGGACTTCAGACTCTCCTATGTGTTCATTTCCCACGACCTGAGCGTGGTGGAACACATCTGCGACCGCATCGCCATCATGTACCTGGGGACCATCGTGGAGGAGGCCCTGGCCATAGATTTCAGCCAAACCCCTCGTCACCCCTATACCAAGGGACTGCTGGCGGCCGTTCCCCTGCCGGATCCCCATACGCGGGTCAGGCCCTTTGCCATGGAAGGGGATGTCCCAAGTCCCATCAATCCGCCTTCGGGCTGCGCGTACCATCCGCGATGCCCATACGCCTTCGGGCAGTGCGGGAAAGACCGCCCCTCCCTGGTGAGGGTGAACACCGGCCATTCGGTGGCTTGCTGGCTGAACGGGGGCCGGGGCCTGGAAAGGGAAATGCAGTGAAAGACCGGGGCAGCAACAGAGATTATTGAGAGACGAGATCAATTTTACTAAACATTTCTTGAGGAGGTTCTTATATGAGCACAAGAAAAGTCACGATCATGGATGTTCGAAAGGCCAAAGAGGAGGGTAGAAAACTCGTGATGTGCACGGCTTATGACTATCCTTTCGGTCTCCTTGCCGACGAAGCGGGCGTGGACATCGTCCTGGTGGGTGATTCCCTGGGAATGGTCGTCATGGGCCTGGAGGGTACGGTCGAGGTCACCATGGAGCACATGATTCACCATATCAAGGCGGTGATGCGCGGTTGCAAGGGGCCCCTGGTGGTAGGGGATATGCCTTTCATGAGTTACAACACCTCCATCAGGGACGCCATCATCAATGCAGGCCGCCTGCTCAAGGAAGGGGGCTGCGATGTGGTGAAACTGGAAGGCGGAGTGGATTTTGCACCCACCGTTGACGCCATCGTCAAGGCGGGCATCCCGGTCCAGGGACACATCGGCCTCACACCCCAGACGGCCAGCGCACTGGGTGGTTTCAAGATGCAGGGACGTGACGCCGTGGCGGCCAAGAAGATCTTTGATGATGCCAGGGCACTGGAACAGGCGGGGGTCTTTTCCATCATCCTGGAGGCCGTGCCCGCGCC
>CAYUCJ010000332.1:0-3993 GCA_964443285.1 uncultured Desulfobacteraceae bacterium
ACCCGGAAATATGGCCATCCAGGGGGCTATCCCCATAAAGGTCTGTGCCTCGTTGAGCATGCTTCCCCAGGAGGCATGGGGGGGTTGAGTTCCCAGTCCCAGGTAACTCAGGCCCGCCTCAGCGAGAATGGCCACGGCAAATTGAATCGTTCCCTGGACCAGCAGGGGAGAAAGAATATTGGGAAGCACGTGACGCCAGGTAATGACCCATTCACTTATCCCGCTTGCCCTGGCAGCCGCGATAAATTCCCGCTCCCAGATGCTCATGGCAACCGCACGGGTCAGGCGGGCAAAGACCGGAATGTAAAAAATACCGATGGCCAGCATCGCGTTGATCATCGAGGGTCCCAGGATGGAGGTGATCAGGATGGCCGTCAACACCGCGGGAAAACCGAACATGAGATCGGATAGGCGCATGATGCACTCATCCATCAGTTTCCCGTAGTAGGCCGAAGCCAGACCCAGGAGCACCCCGGCGCTCATCCCCATGGCCACGGTTACCAGTCCCACGACGATGGAGTTGACCGCTCCCTCCATAACGCGGGAAAGGATATCCCGCCCATACTGATCCGTTCCAAAGAAGTGGCTGATGGAAGGCGGTTGGAGCCGATCATGGGGAGACATGACATCCGCCGCATAAGGGGTCCATATCACACTGCTGAGGGCCATCATGACCACCAGGATCGAAAGAAGAAACCCGGCCGTGAAGTTCAGATTGCCGAAAAAGCGTCTCATATTCCTCTCTCAGAATTCCTCCTCAACGTATCCTTATCCTCGGATCGAGGGAGGCGTAGGTCATATCCACGATGAAATTGACCAGGACGACCGCCGCAGCCATGAACAGCACAATTTCTCTTACCACCGGGAGGTCCCGCTGTCCGATGGCCTGAAAGACCAGCCTTCCCAGGCCGGGCAGGTAGAATACGTTCTCAATGATGATGGCCCCGGCAAGAAGCTGACCCAATTGAAGGCCCAGAATGGTCAGGACCGGAATGAGTGCGTTTCGCAGGGCATGCACATAGATGACCGTCCGCTCTTTGAGGCCTTTGGCCCGGGCGGTTCGAACATAATCTTCTTTCAGGACCTCCAGCATGGAAGAACGTGTCAAACGGGTCAGGATGGAGGCACGAATCACCCCAAGAGCGAAAGCCGGCAGCAACAGGGCTTTCATGGAACCCCGGAAATCCGCCGACCAGCCGGGGAATCCCCCTGCGGAAAACACCCCCCAATGCACGGAAAAGAGCAGAATCAGCAGGATTCCCAGCCAGAATTCCGGGGTGGCCAGGCCCAGCTGGGTAAGAAACATCACGCTTACATCTCCGGGCCGGTTTTGATTGCGGGCCGCATAGATACCCAAAGGGAATGAAATCACAATGCCGAACAGCATGGCCAGCAGGGCCAGGGGGCCGGTAACGGCCAGTCGCGAAAGAATCAGGTCATGTACAGGCATGTCATAGTTGATGGATCGGCTGCCCCCGCCCGTAATGATGCTTCCTATCCAGTCGGTGTACTGGGCCCAGAAAGACTTATCCAGGCCCAGCTCCGCTCTCAGGTTTGCCAATGTCTCAGGCGTGGCATTGATCCCCAGGATAATCTCTGCCGGGTCGCCGGGCAGGATGAAGAGGACCGAGTAAACCGTGATTGAAACGAGGAACAGCAGTATGAGAAGCGTCACAAGCTTCTTTATGAAATAGCGAATCATGGGAGAAGACTTTTTTACTTCTTCCACCACACCTGCGTGCAATCCAGCGCAATGGTAGGATAGTTTTTCCACCAGCCCATCACGCCGGCCTTCATGACCGCCAGGCTGGGGGCGCAAAAGAGGTAACCATTGACTGCATCCTCCGCAATGATTTCCTGGCAGCGTCCGAACCACTTCGCCTTCTCGGCCTCGTTCGGTGCCTTCAGGGCCTTGGCATAGGCATCACGAAACTCCTGAGAGTCGTACTGGAAGTAGTAATTCGGGTTGGCGTAGATCCCTATGTCCCAGGCCTCCGCGTGTCCGATCATGGTCAGCTGATACTCCTTCTTCTTGAATATCCGATCAATCCACTGCCCCCACTCCACAATCTCGATTTTCAGCTTGATTCCCACTTTGGAAAGCATATCCGCAATCACTTCCCCTGCCCGTTTGGAGTAGGAATAGATGGCAGGAATCTTGATGGTCGCACTGAATCCATCGGGATAGCCTGCCTTGGCCAGCAGCTCCCTCGCCTTTTTCGGGTTGTAAGGGAATTTGCCTGTCAGGTCCTCATAATAGGGCGTGGAAGGGGACCAGTGGGAACCGATGGGGGTACCATAGCCGAACATCACCAGGTCGATCACGGCCTGACGGTCAATGGCATAGGCCATGGCCTGACGCACCATCTTGTTGTCAAAGGGCTTCGCCTTGTTGTTGGTGGACATGATCACTTCACTGGTGGTTGTACCCGCATAGACCTTGAACCGTTTGTCTTTCGCCATTTCCTTGGCCGATTCAGGGGCGGCAATCCACCCGATGACATCAAGATCGCCGGCCTTCAGGGCAGCGATCTGGGCGCTGGCATCCCCGATGAACTTGAAGGTCACCTTGTCCAGATAAGGGAGATCCGGGTTCCAGTACCCATCAAAGCGGGCCAGCTCCACCCGGTCACCGCGAACCCATTTTACGAATTGGAAAGGCCCGGTGCCGATGGGATGACTCTTGGCATCCTTGTACCCTTTCATGGGCAGCATCACCGCATCCCCTTCAGCCATGTGGGCAATAAAAAGGGCATCCGCATCCTTGAGGGTAATCACCAGGGTGTCGCTATCGGGTGTGGCGATTTCGGTGATCCCTCTGAAATATTCAGGATGGGGGTTGATTGTCCCTTTGCTCATGGCCCGCTCCAGATTCCACTTGGCCACCTCTGCATTGAAGGCTTCGCCGTTATGGAACTTCACTCCCTGTCGCAGATTGAACGTATAGGTTTTTCCATCTGGTGACACCGTCCATTTGGTGGCCAATCCCGGCACAAAATGACCGTCCGAGTCCACCTTGATCAGTCCCTCGTAGACGTTGGAAAACACCACCCGGTCAATGGCGGCTGCCGTATTGCCTGTTGGATCCAGCCCCGGCGGTTCGGCCGGCTGGCACACGACGAGACTGCCTCCACGTGTCGGATTCTCCGCCAAAGCCACGGACAGGGGCAGCACCAAGACAAAAATCATCATCAGGACCCATAAGCGTTTCATCATTTCTCCTCCTCTGTTTATTGTGGTTTTCATTTAAAAGCCGGCTGCTTCATCGGTCTTCCAGATCACGGAAGGCGGTCATGCCGGCCAGGCTCCCGGCCGTCAGGACCCCCCTTATAATGGCCCGGGACATGCAGTCGGCAGCGGCGTGGCCCACCTCATTGAGTGCAGCGGCCTGCGGTGCCACAAAGAAACCTTCAGCCTCCGGCAGGTGTCTTTTCCCGGTCGCCATGCAGAAGATGGTATCCCCGTCAAACAGCGTGTGGGCAGGTCGTATGGCGCGGCCCATGCCGTCGTGGGCCATCTGGGCGATCTTCTGGGCCTGGGCCTTGGTCAGGAGGGCGTCCGTGGCCACGACACCGATGGTCGTGTTTCGGACCGTTGCTGAAGGTTTCGGCTCGGGGAGTTTAATCGAACGTCTTCCCTGGCCCCCGAACTCTCCATCCAGTTCCAGATCGATTTCCCAAGGACGGCCCGTCGACGGGTTGATCACGGAACCGAGAGAATTAATCCCGACGATCGCAGCAACGGTAATCCCGGAGTCCAGGATCACACTGGCCGTCCCAAGCCCCCCCTTGAGCCCCCCCGCCAGTGCCCCGGTGCCGACGCCGACACATCCTGTTTCCATGGGTCCGGCCTGAGCCGTGGAGCAGGCCGCCCGCCCCCACTCGGCGTTGACGAGCGGGACGTAATCCGCACCCCTGCCCAGATCGAAGAGAACCGCGGCTGGAACAATCGGTGCCACGTGTCCCTCATCCAGGGGAAATCCCAACCCCTTTT
>CAYUCJ010000333.1:0-3986 GCA_964443285.1 uncultured Desulfobacteraceae bacterium
AACCCTACGCGCTTTTAAGACGTATCTCTGAACCCCGAATCGGCGTCCATCCCCTTCGGAGTGATTAGAAAGCATTTGAAAAAGATTGTCAGGTTCGGTTCCTCTTCGTTCCTCGGAAAACGTCAGGGTTCCTCCGTCCGCAGGAGAGCGGGCCTGAAGTAAAGATGGGGATGGAACATGAAGCGGGGCCTTTAAGCCGGAGATTACTTCATCACTAGGCTGGGGATGTTCAGTCTCCACAGAAAGATCCCCGGGCCCCTGCTTCCAACGAAATCGAGCGTGAATGCATATCGGTTGCCGCCGTATTCGGCGCAGGGCACAATCAGGTCCAAATCATCGTCCGCCGCGGCATGCGCGATCCCCAGGATGTCGTCGGGCTCCACACCGAGCGTAGCAAGATCCATCTGCCAGTAAAATCCCTCAGGATAGCCCGGCGGCGCTCCGATGTAGTTGAGGGTAAACGCAAAGCGCATGCCTCCATAGTCCACGAAAAACAGGTTGATGCTCAGGTCGTCGTTCACTTTCGTGCAATCCTCCGAAAGCAGGGCTGAGGCCTCCTGAGCCACAAGCTCATGGGCCTGGGTCGTGGGATGGACGTCGTCCCAGAACACGTAGCCCCCATCATTCCCGTAACCTACGCCGAAATCCGGTGAGCTCTCGCTGGCGTTTTGAAAGCCGAACTTTTCCGGGTCAGACACCAGTTTTTCAAAGAGATCGTAAACATTCAAAAAATAGATGACGATACCCGGGTGGCTCGCTGAAAAAGACACGAGCGATTCGGCGATCTTCCGGTTGAACTCCATGGAATAGGTGGACGCCTCGGCCTGCGTCACGGCCGGTTTGGACAGGAGATCCGGAGTCAACCCCAGGTCCGGCAAGTTCAGGACCAGGATTCGAGAGACTCCATTCAATGCAAGCGTTTCAAAACCGGCCATTATGTTCGAAACAGCCCTCTGTGCATCGGTGCGACCAAGGAGAAGATAGTCGTTCGCGCCTGCCCAGACGGTGAAAAGACCCTGGGACGAATTGCCCTGGGCCTGCCAGTCGGCGATCTGGGCTCCCAGGTCGGGTGGAAAGAAATAGAAATAGCCTGTGCTCGCGCCGCCGTATGCCAGGTCGTCCAGGTCCGCGCCCGTTATTGCCGCCAGGTATTCCAACCACACCGGTCCGTTGGAAAACCGGCCTTTGAAATACCTGCTGTCCGGGTAATGGTCGAGCGTCGACTTGTAAAGGTTGCCGTTGTCGGAAAGGCTGTCGCCGAAGGCCACGATGTTCGAGAACGTTTCGCCATGGACGGACAGCGACGCAATAAGCAGCATTGCCTCAGCGGCAAAAAGGAGCATTGTCTTTTGTGAGACTCTTTTTAAACGCATCTTGATCCTTTCTGCATTGCGCGTCAGAGTGATAAGATCTTGCTTTTTTCTCGGAAGTTCTCTCTGGTATATCTAACCAAAGTTAGGGGAAGTAAAGATAGCTCTTCTTCATCCCGGAAAACTTTATCTTTTTTAACTTGAATTCCAAGATAGCGTACGTGTGAAAACTTATCAAATTCCCCTACTATATAACGTCCTTACCATATTCCATAGAGCCATGGCAATGAAGTACCACCGAATGCCAAAGTCTTGTTTACAGAGGGATAACAAGGTGTTGAGTGAATTCATCTTCCGAGCTTATTCAGATTCATTTGGAAATGCCATGCGTATTTCTTCGAGTAGGCCTAACCGTAGTGTATTAAGCAGAAAAAATTCTGCATATCACCATATATTCTCTGTATAATACCGTATTACATCAGTAAATACCAGGAAAGGATAACGGCACCTAACCCATTACCCTCCTTAGAAAAAATAGCATTTGTTACGTATAACCCAAATAAGTCTGAAGTGTCTGGAAGACCCGAATGCGAATCGGCAATCTGTAGGATGGAATCGTGGCTTTCAAACCTTATCTTTGTCTTAAGACCCTGTGTCCACGGCCATATTCGGACGGCCTCAAAAGACGAGATTCCCGTTTGCGCGGGAATGACGGGGGAGCACGTGAATTACGGAAAAACTCGGCGGTGGCGGGAAATGCGAAAAACGCTTGAGAGACAAATGCATGCTGTGCTACACATAACGCGGTATGGTAGCTAGCATGCAGAAAGAGTTGTTTCGACTTAGGGTGAGGGGCTATGTGAGCGAAGTGTTCTGTGGCGAGATCCCGGTTGGCTGCAAGCAGGCCTTTACCCGCTATCTCCTGGGGAACAGGAACGCGGCGGAAATCCCGTCATGGGTGATCAAGCGATGCCCCCACTACGTGAGCCCTGAGGAAATCAAGCGGTTGTGGTATGAAAAAAACGATGTCATGAAGGAACTTTTCTCGGAGCAGGGCGCTCACTGGGAAAACTATCGCGCTATCAATCATTTACATCACGTTCGGGGTTTCGGAAGTGGAAAGGAAGGGCTCGGCCTGTTTGAAATCATTCTGGAAAAAAGCGGGCAGGTCGTGCTTGAATATGTCCCGTTTGAACCGACCCTCAGCTCGCCCTACCCCCTCGCCATGATCGACCGCCTGAAGCAGGAATGGCTGGAACCGCCCGCCGCCCCTTCTCCGCATGAAGGACATGTTGCTGTTTCCTCGGGATCGTGGGCAAAAGGAACGATGGTATTTCCCCTTCCGCCCGTTGGCGATTTTCGGGAGGAGGCCCTTGACATCTTGGTCGCAGACCTGAGCACCATCGGAATCGGAGAGGATTATTTTGTCGTTGGATTTTGCTACGGGGGCCACGAACTCCAGGGTGAAATCATCCGGGAGACTGACAGGGAGATGCACCAGGTCGTCTGGTACTCTCCGGCCAGGAAGGGATGGCTGGACATGTATGAAATGGGAGAGGCGTAAGACCAAAGGCTTAGGGCATTAGGCTAACGGCTTAAGGCTAAAGGTCAAAGGCCCAAGGACAGTGAGTGGCCCGTCTGCGTCAACACAATTACCGATGACCGCCGGCAGAGGAACAGCATGACTCGAAAAGAATACCTTCTTAATCAGAAAAAGCAGGGCAGACATCTCATGGGGGTCTTCCCCGCCCAGTACCCGAAAGAAATCCTGTGGGCACTGAACATTGTGCCGGCGGAGATCTGGGATCCTCCGCTTCAGATCACCACTGCAAGCTCCCACCTGCAGTCCTATATCTGTTCGGTGGTTCAACTGGGTCTCGAATTAATTCTCCAGGGAAAATGCAAGTTCCTCGACGGGTTTCTCTTCCCTCATACCTGTGACTCCATTCAAAACATGGCCTCGGTCATTTTTGACTATATCAAGGCGGACAAACCCTGCTTCTTTTTCTATCATCCCAAGGCCCCCTATGGCGGTTCTGCCAGGGTTTTCTACCTTCGGCAGTTGAAAGACCTGGCCGACGACCTGGCAGCTCAATTCGGGCCACTGGAGCTCGATGCCCTCAAGGAGCGTGTGCAGCAGGGGCAACATATTTCCCGTCTGGTGGAGGATCTCTATCACCTCAGGGCACAGGACCGGTTGCGATTAAGCAACAAGGAGTTCTATGGACTCATCAGGCAGGGTGAGTATCTCTTTCCTGATGACTGGATCCCACTGCTGGAGGCCCATCTGAGCCGGGACAGGGGAAAACCCGACAAGCCCCTTACACCTGTGATTCTGAGCGGGGTTCTGCCCAATCCCCCGGAACTCCTGACCTTGCTGGACGACCTGGGTGTCCTGGTCGCCTATGACGATTTCCTGAACGGGAGCCGTCGTCTCCTCGCCCCCGGGAATGATTTCAAGGATCCCTTTGAACAGCTTACGGAGACGTATTTCGCCATGCCGCCCTGTTCAACCAGGGGCTCTTCCATCGAGCGGCGAAGGGATTATCTGTTCAAGATGATCGATACGACAGGCGCGCAAGGGCTCATCTTCAATGTGGTGAAATTCTGCGAACCCGAGTGGTTTGATGTGCCCAATCTACAGGAGGCCCTCAAGAAACGGGGCATTTCCTCCCT
>CAYUCJ010000334.1:0-3980 GCA_964443285.1 uncultured Desulfobacteraceae bacterium
CCCAGAAACGGGTCTTGATCATTGACGACGAAAAAAACATGCGGCACATGCTTGAGACCATGCTTGGCAAGGAGGGCTATGACATCGCCAGCGCAGCCAACGGTATGGAAGCCCTTGAAAAGATGGCAACGAACGATTTTGACTTTGTTCTCTGCGATATCCGAATGCCCGAAATGGATGGGATGGCCTTTCTGGAAAAATCCATCGCTTCTTTCCCTGAAAAAACCTACATCATGATGTCCGCTTACGGCACTGTGGAAACCGCCCTCGATGCCATCAAGAAGGGGGCCTACGACTACATCTCCAAGCCTTTCAAGGCGGACGAGGTCCTTCTCACGCTGAAAAAGGCCGAAGAAAGGGAACGGCTCAAGGCGGAAAACGTTCGGCTCAAGAATCAGATAAAGAAAATCGAACAGAAATATTCCTTCGGGAACATCATCGCCCGAAGCGAATCCATGGCCAGGGTCTTCGATCTTGTCAATACCGTGGCGGATCACAAGACCACCATCCTGATCACCGGGGAAAGCGGCACGGGGAAGGAACTCATAGCCCGGGCCATACACACCACCAGCAACCGGGCATCTGAGCCGATGGTGAGTATCAATTGCGGCGGTATTCCACACAATCTTCTGGAAAGCGAGCTTTTCGGGTACAAGAAGGGGGCC
Organism: uncultured Desulfobacteraceae bacterium; assembly: GCA_964443285.1. Lineage (GTDB taxonomy): Bacteria > Desulfobacterota > DSM-4660 > Desulfatiglandales > Desulfatiglandaceae > CAYUCJ01. The sequence goes on from CAYUCJ010000334.1 coordinate 666, forward strand.
TTTACCGATGCCTTGAAAAACAAACCCGGTCGCTTTGAAGAAGCGCACAAGGGGACCCTTTTTCTGGATGAAATAGGAGAGCTCCCGCTTCCCCTGCAAGTCAAGTTGCTCCGGGTTCTTCAGGAAGAAGAGATCACACCCCTGGGTGACGTGGGTTCCAGAAAGATCGATGTGAGGATCATTGCTGCAACGGCAAGGAATCTGATCGAAGAGGTGGAAGCCGGCAGGTTCCGCGAAGACCTTTTCTACCGCATCAACGTGATGGCCATCCACCTGCCGCCTCTGAGGGAAAGACGGGGGGATATCCCACTTCTCGTGGGCTATTTCATCGACCTTTTTAACAAGAAGCTGAACAAGGGAATCGAAGGGCTCTCATCTGAGGCCATGCCCAAACTGATGGAGCATCCCTGGCCCGGAAATGTGAGGGAACTGGAAAATGTCATGGAACGGGCCGTTCTCCTGGCCAAGGGCAGTTGGATCACTCCTCAGGAACTCCCCGCCACTCTGACCGAACCCTCTTGGACCTTTCGAGGGCTGGCACCTGAAGACACCCTTTCCATCAAGAAGGCCTCGAAACAGCTGGAACGCGAACTCATTGAGAAGGCCCTCAAACTAACCGATGGAAACCGGACGCAGGCCTCGAAAATCCTGGAGATCAGTCGGCCGATCCTCATTGCCAAGATCAAGGAATACGGGCTGTAAGAAGCGGCCGTTTGCCTGGCTCTTGGGAACCACAACTTCCTAGGAAAGCATCAAATCTGATTTGTCATCTGGAATTACGGGGTCAGGTAGTGCCCATCATCCCTGATTTTCAGCGAGTCTCAGGCCCAGTTGGAGGGCTTTTTTGTTCATTTCCAGAAAGCCCGGACTGATCCGCCCTTCCAGTACCGAGATGATGGATTTCGTCCGGATCAGGCCGGTCAATCCGATCAACGCCCCCAGCATGCAGATGTTGAACACGATGGGCTTGCCGATCTCATCCAGAACGGTCCGGTACATGCCCAGTTCCACCTGTTTGGCATCGATCCTGCGTTCAAGGGTTACGAACTCCGTATCGGTCAGCAAGAGCCCTCCCGGCCTGATGATTTCGGAATATTTATTGTACGCTTCCTGGGTCAGGCAGACCAGCAGGTGGGGATTGATCACCTTGGGGTACCGGATGGGATCATGGGAAATCACCACATCCGCCCTGGTTGCGCCTCCACGAGCCTCGGGGCCGTAGGCCTGGGTCTGAACCGCATTCATATCCTCGTGAATGGCCGCGGCCTCGGCAAGGATGATAGCCGCCGTAATGACTCCCTGGCCGCCGGAACCGGTCATAACAATGCGCTGGGTTTCCATCGATGCCATCTCCGAAAGGCCCGTCCGATCGTGGTCGTGAAGGGATGTCGAGAAGGCTCCTGGCTTATTCAAATCCGTCGTCATGTCGTTTCGCCCGTGCCCGACATATCTGTTGAGGTCCAGTACCGATCCACCAGGCCCTTATAGGCCTGAGCGTATTCGGGGCGCTCCTGTTTCACAAAGATGCCGCGCTCAATGAGTTCAGGGTTTTCCCTGGCTTTCTTGGACCCTATGGGTGTCGTCCGATCTTTATATTGAGACATCATTTCTATGGCGCTGCCAAGCCGGTTTTTTCGGCCGTAATAGGTGGGACACTGGGACATGACCTCCACCACCGAAAACCCTTTGTGTTCGATAGCCTTCTCCAGAATCCCGATCATTTCCTGTGCGTGATAGGTGGTGGTCCTGGCCACAAAAGATGCCCCTGCGCCCTTCACCAGTTTCACGATATCGAAGGCATGATCGATATTGCCGTAAGGGGCGGTCGTGCCTTTTTCCCCAAAGGGCGTCATGGGGGAAAACTGTCCCCCTGTCATGCCGTAGATGCGGTTGTCCATGATGATGGCCGTCAGATCCAGGTTTCTGCGGGCGGCATGGATGAGATGGTTCCCGCCTATAGCAAGGGCATCGCCGTCACCCATGGGCACAATGACCTTCAAGTCGGGCCTCCCCATCTTGACTCCGGTAGCAAACGCAAGTGCCCTGCCGTGAAGGGTATGCATGGTGTGAAAATCCAGATAACCGGGCATGCGTGATGAACAACCGATACCGGCGACAACAACGATCTCGCTCTTCTCCAACCCAAGGCGATCGATAGCCCGGATCATGCCGGACATGACGATGCCGTGACCGCAACCCGGGCACCAGAGATGCGGAAAGAACCGTTGACGCAGGTAGTCTTTGACGGCCACGTTAAACCCCTTTTCCCTTGATCATGTTGAGTGATTGTAATATGTCCGCAGGGGAAATAAAGGTCCCATCGAACCGATTGGACAGAAATACCTTTTCCGGTTCCGCTACGGCTTTCATGACCTCCTCGCAGATCTGTCCACGGTTCATTTCCACCACCATCACCTGCTCGCGCCCCTCGCATTTCTTCCGGACAATACCTCTTGGGAAAGGCCACAGGCTCTGAAGTTCCAGAAGGCCCAGTTTCGCTCCCCGCCTGCGTCGCTCTTCCACCAGGTGAAGTGCGCTCCTCGCCGGACTCCCGTAAGAAAGCAGGAGCGTGTCGGCATCCTCCAGGTAATGCTCTTTATAGTAGGAGATGGACTCCGCCCGGTTTTCCAGCTTGTCTACCAGATGGTGAAGGAGATCGTAGGCCACTCTCGGGTCGGTGGATGGAAAGCCCCACATGTCGTGAACCAGACCGGTGACATTGTACCTGTGTTCCCCGCCGAAGTCGCTCATGGGAAGTCGACCGTCCTCCCGGGCCAGATAGGGGTGGTAGTTCGTTCCCTTGGGAACCGACGTCTGGAGTCTTTCAACCACGTCGATTTCATCCGGTCCGGGGATCACCACCTTTTCACGCATGTGCGCCAGGACCTCGTCAAATAACAGGATGACGGGCGTGCGAAATGTCTCTGCCAGGTTGAAGGCCTCCACGGTCATCAGAAAAGCATCCTGAAGATTTGACGCCGTAAGCGCTATGATCGAATGATCGCCATGGGTTCCCCACCTGGCCTGCATGACGTCTCCCTGGGCCACAGAGGTGGGGAGGCCGGTACTTGGCCCTCCTCGCTGCATATTGACCACCACCGAGGGAACCTCAGCCATAACGGCATATCCGATGGCCTCCTGCATCAAAGAAAAACCGGGGCCGCTGGTGGCCGTCATCACCTTTTTTCCCGTCAGAGAGGCGCCCAGGATTGCGCACATGGATGAAAGCTCGTCCTCCATCTGAATAAAGGTTCTCCCCAGCACCGGGAGCCTTTCAGACAGAATCTCGGCTATCTCCGTTGACGGCGTAATGGG
>CAYUCJ010000335.1:0-3975 GCA_964443285.1 uncultured Desulfobacteraceae bacterium
AAACAATGAGCTGCACCAGAGGGGAGATGACCAGCAGGGGCCTGATCCTCCTGTCTCGAAAAAGCTGAATGAATTCCTTGCGCACCAGCTCCCGAATTCTCACCCAATTCATTTAAAATCCCTCCTTCTTCAGAAGGATGATATTCAGGCAGGACAGAAAAGCGAACATGGCGATCAGGACCAGAAACGGCAGCCAGAGATAATGGATTCCCACATTACGGAGGTAGAGACCATTCAGGATGTCAATGAAATAGGTGGCCGGGATGACGTAGCTCACCAGTTGCAGGACCTCCGGCATGTTGGACACGGGGAAGACAAAATTGGACAGCAGCAAGGATGGGAGGTAAGTAATCAGGATGGCCAGCTGATTCGCCACAAGCTGGGATTTGGTGGCCGTCGAAATAAGAAGGCCAAGGCTCAGGGCAACGGCGAGGTAAATGGCGGAGGCCAGGACAAAAAGCCAGAAACTCCCTTTTACGACAACGCCGAAGAGGATCTGGCCCATGAATACAGCGATGAAGACATCCATCATCGCTATAAAAAAATAGGGAATAGCCTTCCCCAGAAGAAATTCCCCCGACTGCAGCGGCAGGGAACGGATGGTCTCCATGGTCCCGTTTTCGTATTCCCTGGCGACGACAAGAGACGTCAGAAGTGCGCCTACGATCATGATGATAATGGCGATGATCCCGGGCACGATGAACACACGGCTTTCCAGGTCCTCGTTGAACCACACGCGGATGGCCGCCTCAACAGGCGGTTCTATCTTATTCAGACCCTTCCGGTTGATGAAATCCTCCAACTGGTGTCTGTTGTATCCTTCCACGAAGGCCGTCACATATCCTCTTGAAATCCCGGCGTAGTTTGGATCGCTTCCGTCCAGTATGAACTGGACGGGCGCTTCACGATCCGCCCTCATATCCCTGGTCCACCCGGCCGGTATGACCATGCCCATCCTGGCCATGCTCCTGTCGAGGTAGTGGGCGATGGCGTCACTGTCCCGGAGGTGACTGATTACCTGAAAATAGGGAGAAGCGTCGAGTTTCCTGATAAGATCCCTGCTGAGCGGCGTCTGATCATAATCCACCACCACAGTTTCGATGTTGTCCACGTCCAGGCTGAGGGCATATCCGAACATGAGGATGAGAAGCAGGGGGATGACAAAGGCGAGATAGAGGCTTCTGAAGTCCCTGATGAGGTGGAAGTATTCTTTTCGGGCAACGGCCTGTATCCTCACGAGGTTCAAGGCTTTTCCCCTGTCATGAGGGAAATAAAAACATCCTTCAGGTCGGCTTTCCGGTCCTGAGGAAACATCTCTTTCACAATCTTTTCCGGAGCCCCTGAAGCCACAATTTTTCCCTCGTTGATCATCACCACACGATCGCAGTGTTCCGCCTCATCCATGTAGTGGGTGGTCACAAAGACGGTCACCCCTTCGGAAGCCAGTTTTTTGATGAACGCCCAGAAACGCCTTCGCGTAATGGGGTCCACCCCAGACGTGGGCTCGTCCAGAAACAGGATATCAGGATCGTGCAGCATGGCACAGCCCAGGGCCAGCCGCTGGCGCCATCCCGGAGGGAGATCCCTTGTGAGGCGGTTCCGGACATCTCCCAGTCGCGTCGTCTCAAGGACCCACCGGGTCCGTTCCTTCCACAGGGCCGTCGGGACACTGTAGATCCCCAGGTAAAACCGAATGTTCTCGAAAGGCGTCATGTCCTCGTACAGGGAAAATCTCTGGGACATATATCCGATGGCATGCTTGATCTTTTCCGGATCGGTGAAGATATCGAATCCGGCGACACGCCCACTCCCGGCGGTGGGGGTGATAATGCCGCACAACATGCGGATGGTGGTGGATTTGCCCGCGCCGTTGGGGCCAAGGAGTCCGAATATCTCTCCTCTGGTGACGGAAAACGAAATCCTGTCCACGGCAACAAATCCGCCGAAACGCTTCACCAGATCCTCCACCACCACTGATTCGCCACCCGTCCTCATCTCAGAATTCATCATTGACGAGAACCTCATCCACTTGTTGAATCCGGTGTATCATGGCCTCCTCCAGGTCCGGAAAATTTGACCTGATTTCCTCCGGGCTCGCCTCCTCCAGGATCCTGGACTGATGCATCAGGAGAAGCCTGTCACATTTTTCGCCTTCATCCAGGTACGAGGTGGACACCAGGATGGTCATTCCTTTCTGCTTCATTTCAAGGAGCATTTCCCAGAACTCCTGCCGCGAAACAGGATCGACGCCGTTGGTCGGTTCGTCCAGGATCAGGACCCTGGGTTCGTGGACCAGGACGCTGGCCAGGCCCAGTTTCTGTCTCATCCCCCCTGAGAGGTCCGCCGCTCTCCGCTGAAGAAAGGGAAGCAGGTTAGAAAAACCCAGGTAGTATTCCCGTCTTCTTGATCTTTCTTCCCCGCGGATGCCGTAGATATCCATGAAAAAGTCGAAGTTTTCAGCCACGGTGAGGTCCTGATAGAGACCGAACCGTTGCGGCATATAGCCGAGCAGATCTTTCACCCTGCGCCTTTGTCCCACCACATCCAGCCCTTCGATGCTTATCGTCCCGGAGGACGGATTGATCATGGTAGCAATCATTCTCAAGAGGGTGGTTTTTCCCGCGCCATCAGATCCTACCAGCCCGAATACCTTACCCTTCGGCATGCTGAAGGAAACCCCCGAGACTGCCTCCAGGCCTCCAAATTTCTTTGATACGTTTTCCACCTGAATGGCGGGAAGGGATCCTCCCGGATCGGAAGGAGAAGACTGATTTTGACTATTCAAACCAGGCATCGGCCGGCATCCCCGACTTCAACTCCAGGTCGGGATTTGGTACGGTTACCTTGACCAGGTACACGAGCTTGACCCTTTCCTTGTGTGTCTGGATGATCTTGGGTGTAAATTCAGCTTCAGGAGAGATATAGGAAACATGCCCTTCATACGATTTTCCGGGAAAAGAATCCACTTTGACGCGGACTTTTTGTCCGGGTTTCACTTTGCCGATCTCTTCTTCTCCGACAAAAACCTTTAGGTCCACCTTCGAAAGGTCTGAAATGGAGATGACCTCCCTTCCGGGCGTCACCACCTCTCCCGGCTCAATATCTCTGCTGGTGATAATCCCGCTGAAGGGAGCATGCAATTGCGTATACTTCAAGTGGATTTCCGCCAGATCGAATGCGGCTTCGGCGCCCTCCAGTTGCGCCTTGGCAGCCTTGACCTCCCTCTCGGTAATGGCGACCCTTTGAAGGTTGCTTTTTGCCTGTCTGAGTGCCGCCGATCCCTCGGCGAGTTTTGCCTGGGCCGCCTCGATGGACTCTTTTCGAAAACCCTCCTTCAAAAGAGAAAGGGCTTCCTTTGCCTTCTGGTAATCCTTCAGGGTCGCTTCATATTTCAACTGCATGGCATCCCGCTCCTTCTCGGAGACGATCTTTTTCGCATACAGTTTATCGAATCGAATTTTATCTTTCTTCGCATTTTCCATGGTGAGTCTTGCGGCCTCAAAGGAACGTCGGACCTGGGCTACCTCCTGGACCCTGTGCCCGGTTTCCATTTCGCGGACCCTGGCTTTCAGGGCGGACACGTTTGCGCCGGCCCGTGAGACCTGGTCCGGAAGTGTCTCTTTGTAAAGGGCCAGCAGACCCTCCAGTTTTTCCAGGTTTGCCTCTGTCACCTGGACATTGGCCTCTGCCTGGGCTCGACGTGCCTCGAACTCGGACTGGTCCAACTCCACCAGGAGCTGCCCTTTTTCAGCCTGTTGACCATCATCCACCAGGACCCTCATCACCTTCCCGCTCACCTGGAAACCCAGGTTTGATTCTGTGGCTTCAATGGTGCCTGAGTAGTATTGCTGAGCCGTCTTCTGGCGCCACTGGCCGTAGAAAACCAGGGCAGCAACTCCCACAAACAAGACCAGAAAAACAGTGAGAATGATGACCTTCTTCAATATCTGCCTCCTGACGTTCTCATTCTACGAT
>CAYUCJ010000336.1:0-3971 GCA_964443285.1 uncultured Desulfobacteraceae bacterium
CAACCTGCATCTGCTTCATGAAAAATATCCAGACCCCTATGAGCAGAAGCATGGGCACCCACGACAGGAATACCTGGAACCACGATGAATCTTCCCGCGGCTTGGCCGTTATCTTGACCCCTTTACTCCGCAAGAGGTTGATCAATTCCGGATCTTTGGGCGCAAAGGTCTTGAAAGGGCCGTTGGACGAAATGCCCGATATATTGTCGCCCTGTATGGTCACCTGAACGACGTTTCCCTTTTCCACCATGCCCAGGAAATCGCTGTAACCGACAGCGATGTTGCTCCTGCTCGGCTGCTTGAAGATTTGAAACAGCATGACCATCATCAGGCTGATGACCAGCCAGAGCGCGAGATTCTTGTAGAATGGGTTCAATGTAGACTGACCTCCTTTGGCTCCTGCCAACCGTTGGGAAATTTTGCAGGCGCTTTTTGAATAATATGATATTATAAATCGTTTTTCCGAGAATTCTATAAAATTTTTTCCGACGCCCATTTCTATGATAAACTGGCGCATGATATCCCGACAATCTGTTCTGAACCCACTCCACCGGAAGATGATGTATGGTGACCTTTGAAAATACAACCAGTAATCAAGAGCTGTCTTTTCCAGCAGCCATTTTCAGTTCATTTCTGTGCGTCATATTCGGGGCCAATGCCGTGGCCATTAAGATCTCCCTGTCAGGATTGGGGCCATTCACAACTGCAGGGCTCCGTTTCGCTCTTGCCGCATTCGCTATTCTTGTTTGGGCCAGAGCTACCGGGCGTTCCTTACGTATTAAGAATGGGCAGGCACATCAACTGTTAATTGCCTCTGTCCTCTTTACTTTACAATTGGCCCTGCTCTATGCTGGTCTCAACAAGAGCAATGCCTCCCGCGGCACGCTCTTGATCAATCTTCAACCTTTTTTCGTTCTTTTTCTGGCCCACTACTTCATTGCAGGGGATCGAATTGTAAAGAAGAAAGTCCTGGGTCTTTTCATGGGATTTGCCGGAATGGCGATGCTCTTCATTGGGAAAGAGGGAATAACAACGGAAATGCAGATTGGAGACCTGATGATACTTCTCGCCTCCTTTCTCTGGGCTTGCAGTGCAGTTTATGTGAAAAAGATCATTCATGCATTTGATCCTTTCCAGATTGTGCTCTACTCCATGGCCTTTTCAGTCCCATTCTTTCTAATTGCAGGCTTTATGTGGGACGGCACAATGGTAGGCCATGTGGGGCCGAAGGTTCTTATTGCCCTCTTGTATCAGAGTCTTCTTACCGCCTCATTTGGTTTTGTCGCCTGGAATACTCTGCTTCAGAAATACGGGGCTGTTTCATTGCATTCCTTTATTTTTATCATGCCGATAGCCGGGGTTTTTCTGGGCGGGATAGTTCTTGGGGAGCCCATCTCTCCAAGCATATTGCTGGCATTGTCTTCGATTGTGTCAGGGATAGTGGTGATAAACTTCAAGTCAAGGAAGGATATACCCTTATTTCCTCAAAGAGGTCTATAAGAGGGAAAAGCCTCCATGAAAAAGGACAGCTTTACATCCACCGATCTTCGCCAGATTGAAAATCATGGACTCACGGTTGAGGATGTCATGCGGCAGATGGAACGGTTCGCAATGCCCCCTTTCCATCTCCGCCTCCACAGGCCTTGCACACCGGGAGACGGCATCAGGGTTCTCACCTCGGAAGAGATTTTTTCTTTTGAAGACCTCTTCGAAAGGGAAAAGGCGGCCCACAGCCGCACAAAATTCGTTCCCGCATCCGGAGCGGCTTCCCGGATGTTCAAGGTCCTCTTGAAATTCCTGCACACTGGCCCCTCCCTGAATGTTGAATCACTGGCCACGCAGGCGGACTCGGATGCGAGGGCCCTTTTGACCTTTTTCGAGAACATCAACCGGTTTGCCTTTTTTCATGACCTGGATGCAAGGATAGGGTCCGCCGGCGGGTCCGTTAAAGGGCTCCTCCACGACGGCGACCTGAAGACAATTCTTGAATTCCTGCTCACAGACAGGGGATTGAACTATTCCGCACTCCCAAAAGGCCTTCTGAATTTTCATTCCTACGGAGATGGAAGCAGGACCGCCTTCGAAGAGCATCTTGTGGAGGCGGCATCCTATATTGCTGACCAGGACACCGTCTGCAAACTCCATTTCACCGTCTCTAAAGAGCACCTCCAGCCGTTTCGATCCCATTTCGAGCGTGTTCGCGACCGCCACGAGCAGAAAAACGGCGTCTCTTATAAGATCGATCTTTCACTTCAGAAAACCTCCACGGATACCCTTGCCGTCGATCTGGACAACCTGCCCTTCAGGTTGAAGGACGGGCGCCTGCTTTTCAGGCCGGGAGGGCACGGTGCCCTGGTCGAAAACCTCAATGACCTGAACGCTGACATGGTATTCATAAAGAACATAGACAATGTCGTTCCTGACCGATTAAAGGGCACCACCGCTCAATGGAAAAAGATACTGGGTGGTCTCCTGATCCATCTTCAAAACCAGGCCTTCAGATACCTGGAAATCCTTTCCGGAGAGACATCCCGCGGCCACCTCCTGGACAAGGCCATGGCCTTTGCGGAGAAGGACCTCCTCCTGGTTCCCCCTGAGACCTCCAAGAGGGCATCCCCTGAAACCCGAAGAAAATACCTCCTGGAAATGCTCAACCGCCCTATTCGTGTGTGCGGCATGGTGAGGAATGAGGGTGAGCCCGGAGGGGGGCCTTTCTGGGTCGTGGACAGAAAGGGAAATCATTCCTGTCAGATTGTGGAGATGGCTCAAATCGATCTTCAATCGGAAGAACAGAAAGGCATCATTGCGAAATCAACCCACTTCAACCCGGTGGACCTCGTTTGCAGCGTAAGGGATTGGAAAGGGGAGCCCTTTGACCTCAGACGGTTTGTCGACCCGGAGGCCGTGTTTATCAGCCGAAAATCCAAGGAAGGAAAAGATCTCAAAGCCCTCGAACTTCCCGGACTCTGGAATGGGGCCATGGCCCGCTGGAATACCCTTTTTGTTGAAGTCCCCCCTATCACGTTTAATCCCGTAAAAACCATCAACGACCTTCTGCGGAAGGAACACCAGCCCGATTCATAAAGGGGGCGTCCATCGATTGACGGCGCTGTCATAGGACCAGGAATTGAGGAGGGCCTTGCGGCAGGTGTATTGGGGATTTTCCACCCACGTGAGCATCTTTTCATGGGCATCATTCAGCCTTTTGAAGGCCTCTTCATCACCTCCCATGTCAGGGTGGTAGCGTTTGGCAAGCCTTTTGTAAGCGCTCTTGATCTTGGAAGTGGAGTTTCCGGTCGAGAGGATATCCCTTTCGATCTTGAGGACCTTGAGGGACTCCCTCTCCTCTTTGGACAACCTGGGCTGGCTCCTTTTACCCGGCTTGATGCTCTCCGGATCCAGATGGGCCTCGTGTCTTTCCTGGAGAAGGCGCAGAGAGGCAAGGCTTTTCGAGTTCCTGTGACTCACCATATGGTGCCACTCCCGCCCTGACTCGAGAATGAGATCCTTCAGGTCAAGGGCTGGTTTCCGGCCCATGGTCCGCGGCCATACGAACCTGCTGATCCCTTTTGTCCAGACCGGCAGGATGTCCAGCACTACGTAATTCCCCGTAAAGCTGAAGGCAGCATACCGGGTATTGAACGTCCGCAGGAGGCCTTTGGAAAGGGAGAGAACCCACATGATATGCTGCCGGCATTCCTTCGAACAGTAGCGCCTGCCTCCATTCAGCCTGTCGGTGCCGCATGCAAGACACTTGCCGGTGTGACGGGGAGCCGCCCTTCGCACAGGCCCTTTCACGGCCACTTTTTCGAGATGCATATCCACGGTCGCGTTCAATTCTCGGAAAAAATGTTTCCTCAAGAAGAGCTGCCTTCTTGCTACTTATACCTTGATTCGAGGATGAAAGCAAGCAGCGGGGTCATTTCAAATCCATCGTCTAATTTGCGCATCATGCACCTCGACTGCTGATT
>CAYUCJ010000337.1:0-3939 GCA_964443285.1 uncultured Desulfobacteraceae bacterium
CTTCGGCTCCGTCAGCATCAGCACCATGCTCAGCCGCGCCAGGGCGGCCGAGGCCTTGGGGACGTTCTGCTGTACGGGAGAGGGGGGGTTCCCCGACGAATTGATACCCTACAGCGACCACATGATTACCCAGGTGGCGACGGGGCTCTTCGGGGTGAGGGAAGAGACCATTCAGCGTGTCAAAATCGTCGAGTTCAAGTACGCCCAGGGGGCCAAGCCCGGCCTGGGCGGACATCTTCTGGGCGACAAGGTCACTCCCAGCGTGGCACGCATGCGGGAGGCAGTGGTGGGGTATCCCCTGTTTTCACCTTTTCCCTTTCACAGTGTCTACTCGGTGGAAGATCACAAGAAACACGTGGACTGGATCAAGGCCATGAACCCGAAGGCCCTGGTCTCGGTCAAGGTTTCCACGCCCACGGACGTGGACATGGTGGCCGTGGGAAGCTACTACGCGGGCGCCCACATCATTCACCTGGACGGCAGCTACGGGGGCACCGGGGCGGCCCCGGACATTGCCAAGAAGAACATCGCCATGCCCATCGAATATGCCATTCCCAAGGTCCATCGCTTTCTCAGGGAAGAGGGGGTGAGGGACAAGATAACGGTCATCGCGAGCGGCGGTATCAGGACCCCTCACGACATCGCCAAGATCATCGCCCTGGGCGCTGACGGGGTCTGCATCGGTACGGCGGATCTGGTGGCCCTGGAGTGTGTCAGGTGCCACAACTGCGAGAGCGGCAGGGGCTGCGCCCGCGGCATTGCCACCACCGATCCGGAGCTGGCGGGGCTGGTGGACCAGGATTGGGGGAGTCGGCGAATCGTCAACATGTATCTGGCGTGGATAGAGGAGCTCGTCCGCATCCTGAGGAGACTGGGGATGGAGGACGTGCAGGAGCTCGTTGGAAGGACCGATTGTCTGGTACATCTGGATTATTTAAAAGAGAATTCTTAGGCGAAAGGCTTAGGGCGCAGGGTTTAGGGTCTTAAGGAATGCCAATAAAGAAAGCGGTGTATAGAGATATGAACCACAACGACATCATTCGTCATATTATTGAGTCCAGGAAGGAAGGTGTGAAGGACCTGCCGCTCCCTTCTCACCTCGGGCCGGAAGCGGAGGAGGGGGGGTGCGGCGTCACCGGGTTTGCCTGCAGCATCCCCGTGCGGGGCAAACATATCTTCGAGCCTTCCCGGCAGATGCACAACCGGGGCAACGGGCGCGGCGGCGGCATCGCCGCCATGGGATTTGATCACAAGGTGCTGGGTGTCCCGGAAGCGATACTGGAAGAGGACTACCTGCTTCATATCGCCGTGCTGGAGGACGGGGTCAAGGAGGATCTCGAAACCCGCTTCATCACCCCCTATTTCCGCGTGGACCTTTCTGAAAAGCTCGATCACATCGATGAATACCGGGATATCCCGGGCCTGGACGTGAAGCCGCCCGAGGTGTACCGCTTCATGGTCCGCGTCAGACCTGAAGTGCTCAGGGCGTTCGTTTCGGAAAAGGGGCTGGAAGGATTGAGTGACCGGCAGGCGGAAGACGAGTTCGTTTATCAAAACAGCTTCAGGCTGAACAAGACTTATTATGATGCGACGGGCAAACAGCGCGCCTTTGTATTGTCACATGGGCGGAACTTCTTTATCCTCAAGATTGTGGGCTATGCCGAACAGGTGGTGCAGTACTATCAACTGGACGATTTCAGGGCGCATATCTGGATCGCCCATCAGCGGTATCCCACGAAGGGCCGTGTCTGGCACCCGGGGGGTGCGCACCCTTTTATCGGCTTGAACGAGGCCCTGGTCCACAACGGGGACTTCGCCAACTACCACTCGGTTTCCGAGTACCTGAAGCAGAGCAATATCTATCCCCTGTTCCTGACCGATACCGAGGTCTCTGTCCTGCTCTTTGACCTGTACAGCCGCACCTACCAATATCCCCTCGAATATGTCATCGAGGCCCTGGCACCCACCATGGAGCGTGATTTCGACCGGCTTCCCGAAGAAAAGCAGAGGGTCTACCGCGCGCTCCAGGCCGCCCACATCCACGGTTCCCCCGACGGCCCCTGGTTTTTCATTGTGGCCAGGAATGACACGGCAAAGAAGCGCCTTCAGCTTATCGGGATAACAGACACCTCCATGCTGAGACCCCAGGTATTCGCCCTCCACGACGGGGAGGTTCAAATAGGGTTGGTGTGCTCGGAGAAACAGGCCATCGACGCGACGCTCCGGAGCCTTGCCGAAGAGGATCCAAGGGTGGGCACGGTGGCGGATCGTTACTGGAACGCGCGGGGGGGGAGTTACACCGATGGGGGCGCGTTTGTTTTCAACCTGGACAGGATAGAGGAAAAAAAGAACGAGCGAACCCTCTCCTGTTCAGACAAGTTCGGCCGTGAGATCAGGATCCCTGAAAACCAGGCCCCCTATTCGCCGGGCCGGGCGTATGAAGTTTCAGGGGACAAGGCGGAAATTCAACCCGGGTTTTCAGTCGCCCTCGATGTCCGCCGCCCTGAGCTCTGCTTTGAACACCTGAAAGGGCAGATGAGAAGGTCGGGATACGGAGGCCTAATCGACGGTCTCAAGGGGCTGGCGGAAGCCGTGGCCCGGGACGAAGAAGCTCTCCCCGTGGCCCTCGAGACCCTGACCCTGCTCCTGGACCGGCGCTACCCGACCCACGACAAAAAGCGCAGATCAGCCCTCCAGCTGGTCAACCAGTCCATCCACGCACTGCTAAAGGAAGTCCCAGGAATAGGAGGCGTCCAAACCGGGACCGCCTACCGGTTGATAGAGTTTGACACGAGAGGTCTTTTGAGGGCCCCTGCCGGTTCCGAAGAGGTCCTTGTCATCGACGCCGGTCGGTTTTCCGCTGAAGGGGATCAGTGCGACAGCTTCCTCATGGCAAACGGTTATAAGCTTGGCTGGCACCGGTTCATCGTCTTCGGCCTCCGGGGCCAGCGTTTTCAGGGATGCGGCTTCGGGCCTGATTCTCTTGGGGTGCGGATCGATGTGTATGGAAGTTCCGGTGATTATCTGGGGTCGGGCATTGACGGCCTTTCCATCTATGTGCACGGAAACGGACAGGATCAGCTCGGGCAGATCATGAAATCAGGCAAGATGGTGATCTACGGTGATACGGGACAGACATTCATGTACGGCGCAAAAGGGGGCGAGGTTTACGTCATGGGAAACGCGGCCGGCCGGCCCCTCATCAACGCCGTGGGAAGACCCCGCGTCGTCATCAATGGAACGTGCCTGGACTACCTGGCCGAGTCCTTCATGGCGGGTGATCCCCACGACGGCGGCGGGTTCGTGGTGCTTAACGGCATAGGGTTCGATGAAAATGGAAAGGTACGCCCCCAGGAAACGCCGTACCCGGGTTCCAATCTCTTCTCCCTCGCTTCCGGCGGGGCCATCTACGTGAGGGACCCCCACTCCCAGGTGGATGAGCAGCAGCTCAACGGGGGAGAGATCGTGCCCCTTGAGGAAGAGGACTGGAGGCTCATCCTCCCGTACCTGGAGGAAAACGAAAGGCTTTTCGGGATTTCCGTCAAATATGACCTGCTCAAAGTCGATGACGAAATCAGGAGTCCGCTCGAAGTCTACCGGAAGGTCAGACCGGCGCAGGCCCACGAGGTGGACGGGGACGGCCTGGAAGAGTGGGGTAGCTCCAAAACGGATTGATTTCTTCATCTGTTTCTTTTATTCTCCTCGCTATGAAATCCCTGAGAACTCAGGAGGCATACGACGTGGCCGTCGTGGGCAGTGGGCCCGGCGGCTCCACTGCGGCGAGGTGCCTGGCACAGACGGGGTTCAGCGTTATCCTTTTTGAAAAGGAGAATCTGCCCCGGGCAAAGGTCTGCGCAGGCGGGATCATTCCGAGAGTGGTGGCCGAATTGCCCGACGAGGCAAAGGAGACCATCGAGAGGCATTGCTACACGGCAGAAG
>CAYUCJ010000338.1:0-3938 GCA_964443285.1 uncultured Desulfobacteraceae bacterium
CGGTTATTTTCGGCGCGGATGATCCCCCCCAGATTCCGGATGATGGTGTGGGAGACGGAAAGGCCCAGCCCGGTCCCCTTGCCCGGAGGCTTCGTTGTGTAGAAGGGGTCAAAGATCCTTCCCAGGTCCTCTTCAACTATTCCGGAACCCGTGTCTTTGAATCGCATCCGGATCCTGTCGGAGGTGTTGGAGGTTTCAATGGTCAAGCGCTTTTCCCGGTGCATGGCATCCGCCGCGTTCAACATAACATTGAGCACTACCTGTTGAACCTGATTGGGATCAGCCCAAATGGAGTCACGAGAGGCGTCAAAGGAGACGTCGACCTGGACGTCCGACATCAGGGGCTGGGGTTTCAGAATTCGGATCGTCGCTCTCAACAGTTCGTGCAGGCCCACCCTGACAGGTTCTCCGCTGGCGGGCCTTGAAAAATCCAGAAGTTGCCGGATGATGTCATTGATTCGTGCGATTTCGGACTCGGCCCGCTCAAGAAAATCCGCCTTTTCGTCAGGGGAGAGATCGCCCCTTTTGAGGAGATCCAGATAGCCGAGAATAATCCCCATGGGGTTGCCTATCTCATGGGCAATCCCCGTGGCAAGACGGCCCACAGAAGCGAGTTTCTCTGACATGATCAGTTCCTGCTGGGTCTTCTTGAGCTCTGCGTTGGCCTCTTCGAGGGAAGTGATATGCGCCTGGAGTTCCTTTTTGTTCTCATCCAGCCGCACGAGCATAAGGTTGAGCGACCGGTTGAGCTGCCCTATCTCGTTTTCCCCGGCGTCGGGGAAGAGAGGCAGGGACTCGCCTTCCTCAAAGGTTTCGGTCAGGCGAAGCAGCCTGTTGACGGGATTGACGACCGTTCGGGACAGGAGGTAGAGACCCACGCTGATAAGGACCAGTGTATTCAACAGGATGTAGATGAGAACGAGCTTCTCCGACCTTCTTATCTTTCGGTAAACGGGTCGGAGATCACCCCAGACGGCAACACTGCCCAGGAGGCGTTTCCCTTTCATCAGGGGGGTGGCTATCGTCACCTTGTCATGTGCCGGCCACAACACGCCCCATCCCTGACCGGAAAAACGTACTCCCCTCTGCCCGGTGATCAGAGAATGCCGGGCTTGGGCAAGACCCATTCCGCTTTCATCACCGTCAGGCGGGCTTGTGAAAAGCGCGGTGCCCTCCCGGTCCAAGAGGAGGGCTCCTTGAAACCCGGCCCCTCGAATTAACCCAAGGATTTCCTGCTTTCTTGCTGAAAGGGGGAGGGAGCTATACCCTTTCCCTCCGGGTCGCATCCATTCATCTCCGACCGTCAGTGAAAGGCTTCGGGACAACAGATCTCCCATCTGTAACTTCCACTGGATCAGATCGCGTTCTTCAAACTTAAGCATCACGATACCGGTCAATAACATGGCTGCCACGATGAGAACCATCAATTGGGTCAGGATGTTCATTCGAAGGCTGTTGCCTGGAAATTTCAAAGTCAATCCTTGTTGGAATCGCAAAAAGTCCGTCCATGGACTTTTTACTGACGGAAACCGCAAAGCGTGGTTTTCGGTTTCCTTACAAATCAACGGGTTGCAAAACAGCCCATTGATTTGCGTGTCCATCCATGGGCTCGTTGATGACTTTTTGCAAAGTCATCAATCCTTATTAGGAGAAGAATTGCCAGTACCACCGCACAAGTTGGGGGCCGAAAAAAAAGGTGATCAATGCGCCGAGAGAGAGAAACGGGCCGAAGGGAATCCGCACGCGGTAGCCTTTCCCTGCCATGAGAAGGGCCCCTCCCCCAATGAGGATCCCTGAGAAAGAAGAAAGCAGTACGATAAAGGGGAGTGCTCGCCAGCCCATCCACGCACCCAGCATGGCCAGGAGTTTTATATCTCCGCCGCCCATCCCATCCCTTCCCGTCGCTTTTTTGAAGACCACGGCCACGAGATAGAGAACGCCTCCTCCCCCCAGGGCTCCGATCACGGAATCAATCCAATGGACCTGCCCCGGCAAAAAGGAGAGGGCTATTCCCACGAGAATCCCGGGAATGGAAAGGATGTCGGGTATGATCTGATGTTGGAGATCGATAAAACTGATCACCACGAGGGACGCTACGAACAAATAAAACATGAAATATTGATAACTGAGTCCATATCTGATAAACAGGACCATGCTCAGCAGGCCTGACATGACTTCGACAAGCGGGTAGCGCAAGGAAATATGTTCATGACAGAACCGGCATCTGCCGAGTAGAAAAAGGTAGCTCAGCAGGGGTATGTTGTCGTAAAATGAAATCTTCCGGCCGCAGTTCGGACAGCTCGAAGCGGGGAAAACAATGGATTTCTTGATGGGAATTCTGTAGATGCAAACGTTCAGGAAGCTTCCAAAGACGAGACCGAAAAGGAATGAAAAAAGGCTCATGACGGCCATCACATCCATTGAACCTCCTCTGGAAGTAGAGAATGAATAATCACAAATCGGACCCCGGGTCCCGAAAAAAAGCCCAGGTTTTTTCAATCAACGAGGATAACCCCCAGCAGCGTCTGATCTCACGGGTTGCAGAGGTGCTGGAGGCCGGCGGGTTGATCGCATACCCCACGGATACCTTTTACGGTATCGGCTGCGACTTGTACAACAAAAAAGCGATCCAGCAGATCTACAGGCTGAAGAACCGTCCACTCAAAAAGCCTTTCTCCTTCATATGCGACAGCCTGAAAGGTATCAGTCAGTATGCAAAGGTTTCCAACTATGCCTATAAGACCATGAAAAGCCTTCTGCCCGGGCCGTACACTTTTGTCCTCGAGGGGACCAAACTGGTCCCGAAAATCATGCTGACCAAGCGAAATACTGTGGGTATCAGGGTCCCGGACAATCGGATCTCCCTCGCCATCGTGACGGCGCTTGGAAGGCCCATCATCAGCACCAGCGCCGGTTTCAACGAACCCCATGCGATCAATGAGGCCTATGGGCCTTTTGTCGATATCATTATTGATGGTGGTGTGGTTGACCCGGACCCGTCCAGCGTGGTTTCTCTGATCAATGATAGTCCTGAGGTGATCAGGAAAGGGAAGGGGGATGTGAGCCGCTTTATCTAAGAGTGGGACCGAGGTTGCTTTGCCAGGAATATTCCACCTTTGTTTGCGTCTTCTGCAACCATTTCAGGGCTGACTTTGAGGCTGAATCGAAAATGAGATTCCAGAAATTCGTTCCGTGCTTACTGGGGTATACCAGTGTCACATCTCCCTTGATCCCTGTGATCTTCTTGGCCAATTCGACAGCATCTTGAAAATTGCCAAGGGAGTCCACCAGGCCCAACGCTTTGGCCCGCTCACCTGAAAACACACGCCCGTCGGCGATTTTTTCCACTTCTTCCTTTGAAAGATGTCTGCCCTTGGCAACGGCGCGCACGAATTGCTGCTGTGTATCGCTGATGAGTTGGTTAAGAATTTCCTTTTCCCTTTCGGTCAGTTTTCTCTGGGGAGAGCCCATATCCTTAAATTCGCCGCTTTTGAGCACATCAATGCTCACGCCTATTTTTTTCAGGAGTTCTTCCAGGCGCACGAACTCCATGATAACTCCGATACTGCCGGTAATGGTTCCCGGATTGGCAACGATCCGGTCGGCTGCGGCCGCGATGTAAAAACCCCCGGAGGCGGCAACGCTTCCCATGGAGACAATGATTTTCTTGAACTTCCTGGTTTTCTGCAGTTCTTCATAGATCTCCTGTGAAGGCACGACCCCTCCACCCGGAGAATCAATCCGCACAATAATGGCCTTGATGCCCTTGTCTTTCCTGAATTTGATGATGTCCGAAAGGGTGGGCTGGGCAGTCAGAATGGCCCCATCAATGGTAATGACGCCGATCTTTTTCCCGAAGGACAGTCGGGAAGAGGGACCAAGGGTTCTGACAACGATAATGGAAAGGGTTCCCAGCAACAGTGCAACGGCCGCAATGA
>CAYUCJ010000339.1:0-3921 GCA_964443285.1 uncultured Desulfobacteraceae bacterium
TAAAGGAAAACCTTCAATACCCTGGTATTGCGCTTTTGAAAACCCTCAAGCTTCGCCAACGCTTTTCAACATGACCCATCAATTTCGTTGCTCCCAGGCTGCCATCAAGATAAGGATCGCCACACAAGCTGCAAGATGTCCAGGGCTTCAGCTTTTGATCCGATACCCCGCAATCCCTTGGTCATGGTCCGCACGCACTGCTGGCAGGCCGTGACGCAAAGGGTTGCCCCGGTGGCCTGGACCTGCTCAGCCTTTTTCCGGGCGACCTGTGCCGTAAGGCCATCGTCATACATCTCCACGTCCCCTCCGCCGCCGCAGCAGAGGGCCTTTCTGCCGTTTTCCGAAAGTTCCACGAATTGGACACCTGGGATGCTCGTGATGACCCTGCGGGGCGCCAGGTATTCCCCGGAGTTGCGTCCAAGGTCACAGGGATCGTGGTAGGTGACGATCTCAGGCACCTCTTTTGTCAGGTTCAGCCGCCCCTCACGGATCATCTTCTCAAGATACTGGGTTGCATGAAAGAGCTTAATATCTCCCACATCCTCACCATAGTCATGTGCCCAGGTGTGGTAGCATGAAGGACATGAAAAGACCACGGTGTCCGCACCTCTCTCCCTGACAGCTGCAATGTTGTGGCGCTTCAGTTCCTCCACTCCGTCGTGTATCCCCGCCAGCAGCATGGGAAACCCGCAGCAGTGTTCCTTCTCTCCCATGATGGTGAAGTCCACCCCCGCCTTGGTCAGAATCCGGCAGAAGATTTCCGGGATCATCTGAACCGCGGGTGAAAAGGAGGAGACGCAGCCCACAAAATAGACCACCTTGGCCTCTTCTTTTTGAAAATTGTCGTCCGGGGGGTCGTCCATGAATTCCACCCACATGGATCGTTCCTCATTGTCGTAGTCCATGGGGTTGTGCTGGTTGTGGATAGCTTCCTGGACAATGCTCAGGATGGGGGGATGGTGACCCGCTCGAAAGAGATCCTCTCTCATGCTCATCCAGAGGTCTTTCAGTCCGATTCCCGCCGGACAGACTTCCTTGCACCGGCCACACAGAGTGCACCGGTAGGTACCCTTCCAGATTTCTCCAATCTGCTCCTCGCTCACCTTTTTTCCGGCTGCCAGGGTCTTCAATGACAGGATGCGTTCTGAGGGAAGGATATTCGCGTTGGCGACGGTTTCCAGGGGAGCGGCGACGGAACACCACAGGCTGCAGGTCTTGCAGCGCGTGCAGGCATCCAATTCAAGGGCCCTTTTCGAGGCCAGGTTTGCGGGATCGCTCTTTTCCCCTTCCATCACCCCATTGACGAGCAGACTCAGGGGACTGGCCAGGATATGAAACATTTTGCTGAAAGGGAGATAGGCCAGCCCGATAAAACACGCCAGGAAGTGAAGGTACCAGAAGAACGTCTGAACATCCCCCTTGTCCAGCAGGCCGGCAACAGGTCTCAAAATCCTTGAAGTACCATAACTCACAAAGGCCCACTGGGGCTTCGAGTGGCAGGCCTGACAACTTGACTCGTGGATTTCCTTCCCCCGGTCCAAAACGCTCTGTTCGAACGGCCCCTTCAGTCCGGGTGAAACCACACCGAAATCTTCTACCCAGTAACTCTCCAGGGCCTTGAGGTCACTTTCGTCGCCCGTGTCCGCATAGTCTTCCACCATGGCCTGAAAACGGCTGTGGGAGACAATCTTCATGCCTTCCAGGAGGAGACCGGAGAGCATGATCACCGCAAGGATGACGATGGCGTAGGAATCCACCCGAGTGGTCACCAGGTGAGGAATCTTCATGAAAACACGGCGGTAAACGGCCAGCACCAGCCCTGCAATAACGAGGGCGAAAAAGACATTTCTAAGGAATGAAAAGGGAAAAAGGGTGGGTGAATAATCCGGGAAAAGGGCCGCCGTCGTAAATTTTTCAAGGCCGTGCATGAGCAGCAGGAGCATAAACCCGGAGAAGATGCACATGTGCATGAGCCAGCGGAGAAAATCCTCTTTAAGTATTCGGCGCTGTAGGATAACATCCAGGAGGAATATTTGGAGAAGGCGGAATATCTTTCCCGAAAAAATGGTCCGAAAAGTTCCCTTCAGGGCGGAAAGGAATCGCTCGGCGGTGGATATGTTTTTGGCCCCTTCCCCAATGGAATAGTGGAGCCATGTGTAGACTCTGTAGACGATGCCGATCCCAAAAATGAAAAGAGAGAGATAGAGCGTAACTTGAAAAATCATGCCGTCGCCTCTTTCGGGTTAAGGGGGCCATCTTGAGAGAGAAGAATCCGCTTTCTAAAAATCATAGTCTAGGCAAACTGATTCTTTGAGTCAAGGAAAAATGACCACATTGTGGCAGAACCAACAGGCTCTGAAGGCTAAAGGTTTTGGGCTATTGGGAGATTTTGAAAACAGGCCGGAGCGGGTTTCCCGGTACGCTTAGCCTGAAGGGATCTGGAAAAACAGGGAAGAAGCCGGAAAGGAGGAAAGGACCATGGCAAAGATACTGGCCCTTTACGGAAGTCCTCGCCGACAGGGAAACACGGCACTTCTGCTTCAAAGAGCCGTCCAGGGGGCGCGGGCGGCAGGCGGTGAAGTGGAGGAAGTGGTCCTTAGAGACCTGAAGATGTCTCCTTGTCTTGAAATTTACGGGTGCAAGGAGACCGGCCGGTGTGTCATTGATGACGATTTTCAAAACGTCTATGACAAGCTTTTGTCCGCTCGGGGTGTTATCCTGGCTTCACCCATGTTTTTCTATTCCGTCAGCGCCCACACGAAAATCCTCATGGACAGATGCCAGTCCCTCTGGGTCAGGAAATACTGGATAGAAAAACATCCCTTCGGGAAATCCGATGCGACACGAAAAGGGCTCTTTATCTCGGTGGGTGCCACAAAAGGAAAGAAGCTTTTTGACGGTGCACTGCTTACCGTAAAGTACTTCTTCGATACCTTTGACGCAGAACTCTGGCGGTCGCTCCTCTACCGGGGACTGGATTTCGAAGGGGACATCCTGAAAACACCCGAATATCTGAAGGAGGCTTACGAGGCAGGGCGGGACCTGGTCCTGGCAGTCTCCAAATCCCGGAAAAGTTCGATCACATGAAAGGCATTTCAAAGGCGGACCGGCTGAAGGAAAAGATCATTTCCTGGTATGTTCGGGAGAGGAGAGACCTGCCGTGGCGGGAAACCACCGATCCTTACCGTATTTGGGTTTCGGAGATCATGCTTCAGCAGACACAGGTCAGGACCGTCATTCCCTATTTCCGGAGATTCATTCAACGTTTCCCGACGGTGCATGGGCTGAGCGAGGCGCCTCTTGACGCGGTGTTGAAGGCCTGGGAAAACCTGGGTTATTATGGAAGGGCCCGTAACCTCCACAAGGCGGCCCGGATCGTGGTCCGGGAGATGGGCGGCCGATTTCCGGCAACCTTGGAAGACCTCAGCCGCCTCCCGGGAATCGGCTCCTACACGGCTGCGGCGGTCCTGAGCATAGCCTACGGGGAAAGGATCCCGGCGGTGGATGGAAATGTCAGCCGCGTGCTGAGCAGGCTCTTCCTCGTCCGGTTGCCGGTCAACCGTCCTCAAGGACGGAAGCGCATCCGGGACCTGGCCCTTTCCGTCCTGCCGGAGAGAGAGCCCGGGCAGTGGAACCAGGCTTTGATGGACCTGGGGGCCACGGTGTGCAAACCAAAACAACCTCTCTGTGAAAAGTGCCCGGTTTCCTCAGAATGCATGGCCGTAGGGCAGGGTCTTCAGGAGCTTCTTCCCCTAAAGGCCGGCCTGAGAACCGTCCCACACAGGCAAATGGTTGCAGCAGTGGTTCGCCGACAATCGGGGAGGATCCTGATCATCAAGCGTCCCGGCAAGGGCCTCCTGGGAGGCCTCTGGGGGTTTCCCATTGGTGAAGAAAGGCCGGGAGAGTCCCACGAAGAGACAT
>CAYUCJ010000340.1:0-3907 GCA_964443285.1 uncultured Desulfobacteraceae bacterium
CCGTCATGTGCGGCCACAAGGCGTAGCTCTGGAAAACCAGTCCCACCTCCCTTTCCCGGGCCGGGACAAAGACCCCTTTTGCGCTTGAAAAGACGAGCCTGTCCTTGAGGTAGATCTCTCCTTCCGTGGGAATCTCCAGGCCGGCGATCATCCTGAGCAGCGTGGTTTTGCCGCAACCGGACGGTCCCAGGAGAACAAGGAATTCCTTTTCCGGTATGGAAAAGGTCACATTGTTCACCGCCGCCACTTTCCCGAAAACCTTGGTCAGGTTTCTAATTTCGATGATGTTGGCTGCCATAACCCTTCCTGTGATACTGATTCTGCTAATCTTGTTCTTTTACAAGATCCCAAAACGCGAAGCGTGCCAGACAGGCGTCCTTGCTCATACCGAGCCCTTCCTGCCGAATTTCTTGGAAACCAGTTCTCCGAATAGCACGATCACTATGATCAATACGCTGATGGCGCTCGAAAACTGCGTGTAGCCCTGCTCCTGATAGCGGAAAGTCATGGTGGTGAGCGTCCTCGTCTCAGGTGTGACGAGGAGAATAATCAGTGAGAGCTCCCGCATGACGGTGATGAACACGAGGACGAATCCGGAAATTGCTCCCTGAATGGAGAGTGGTAGAATGATTTTTCTGAACCGCATGGTCCATCTCGCGCCGAGCGTTTCTGAGGCTTCTTCCAGCTCGGTTGCGATCTGCAGCATGGAAGTGATTCCGGCCCTGCCTGTGAAAGGGAGGTTCTTGGCGATACAGACGAGCGCGACAAGAAAGAATGTGCCGTAGAGCGCCGGAATCGGTCCGATGTTGTGGGAAAACAGAGCCAGATATAACGCTCCGAAAGCGATCCCAGGCACAAGGTAGGGGAGAAAAGACGTCTGCTCGACGGCTGAGGCGAGCTTCGTGTTCCTTCCTTTGACCACGGCATAACCGATAAAAATGCCGAAAAACCCCGCCAGGGCGGAGGCTGTAAGTGCCAGCTTGATGCTGTTCCAGGTGGCCCCCAATATTGCGGAATTTCGCAAGATGCCCGCTTCTCCTTCTGCAAAAACGGTGTTCGGCTCACCGATCCAGAAAAGCAGCGTGAGATGCTTCAAAGAATAGTCGCCGGGATAGAGTGTCAGCGTTTGCCAGACCAGAAGTACCAGGGACAGGACTACGGACGCCAGAACCAGCAGGACAATCATACCCAGCAACGGATACCGCAGTTTTCCGAGCGGTGTATCGTTAACGAGAAATCCCTTGCCCCCTATTGTGACGAAGCTTTTGCTCCTGCCGATCATCTTCTGGTTTGCGTAAATGATTGTTGAAGAAATGAGGATGAGAACAAACGCCAAAATGTATCCCACCGAAGGAATGCGGTTTGTGATGTTTGCGTAAATCTGAGTGGAAAGCGTGTAGTATCGGACCGGAGATCCGAGAAAGTAGGGCGTTCCAAAAGTTCCCAATACTCTTGAAAAGGTCAAGATGAAGCTGGACAAAAGGGCCGGCAGGACCAGCGGAAAGGTGATTCGCCTCAGTATGTGGAACCGCGAAGCTCCCAGAATTTCCGCCGATTCCTCCAGGCGCGAGTCGATACTTGTGAAGGCAGCCGATACCAGGAGAAAGGTAAAGGGAAAGTAGTGAATCGAAAGGGTCACTACAATGGGAAAAAAACCATATGAAAGCCAATCCGGCGGGACAATGCCCGTCAGATACTGGAACACGCCGGCCGCGCCTCCGATCCTGTTGTTTTTGAATAAAGCGATCCAGGCCAGAGCATGGATGTAGGAAGGAATCACATAGGGGAGAACGGACACGGTCGCGATCGATTTTTTCAAGGGGAGGTCCGTTCGCGACACCAGCCATGCCAGCACAGAGCCGATGAACATGGCGCAGACGGAAACACTTACCGAGGTGGTGAGGGAATTGAACAGCGGCCGAGCCAGAATATTGTGCGTGAGCTCGCTTGAAAACACCCGTTTCCAGTGAAACAGTGTAAAGCCTCCGGGATGAGCGCTTCTCGACAGGCGTATGTCGGCAAACTGCCAGATGAACGAGTCCTCTATCATTCTGGCAAAGGGAAGGATGACAATAAAGAGAAGAATCCCCAACAAGATGAAGGAAATGACAATGTGGGGCCGGCGGATGTAGTTCTTGAAATGGCTGAAATTCAGATACTGTTTGCTCTTCATCTTGGAAGCGGCGGTGATAGGGTCGAAGTCAAGGCAGTTTGTGCTTGCCAGTTACCGGGGTGTGGACAGAGCACCTCTTCTGGTGACCATGTCATTTGTCTTTAATACCCGCCCTAGATGCAGGCTTCTCTTTCTGATCAAGGGGAGAAGGCAGTTGGCAACGTTGGACTTTTGTAAGCTCGACGGATCTGCAGGGGCGAACGTTTGTTCACCCCTTCCGTTTGAATGAGACCATTGCGTCTCCAGCCCCTCCCTCCGGGGGGAGAGGCTTTACGGACTAAGATGTGCCAACCAGAAGTCCAGGACTTCCTGGCCCGACTGCCACACGTAAGTCGGGTCCGCATTCCAAAGCTTCAGTTCCGAGAGCTTCTTGGCTCCCTTCGGCGCCGGCACGTCTGTCCGAACGGGGAAATCGCCCAGGACATAGTACGGCTTGTAACCGTTTCCGCCTTTGTCGTCTCCCATCATCCAGTGGATCATAAGCTTGGCTGCGTTGGGATGTTTCGCCTCGTTCACGACATCAATGACCACTTCGGTGGCGACGCCCACCACCGGTGTGACATTGAGCATCACGTTGAACTTGAGCTTCGGGTTCTTCTTAATGTCTCTCAGGCGTGAGTAGGCCGTAAACCCCACCGGCGGATTCGGCTGGTCGGAAAGACCTACCGCCTGGGCCACGCTGTTGGTGGATCCCAGTATGATGAGGTCGTTGTTGAGCAGCCTGAGGATCCACTCATAGCCGGCGTTCTTGACACCGGGGCTGAGCGTGATCTCCTGCCCGAACACCCGCTTGTATTCCGCTGCCATCTCGTCAGCATGCTGTACTACGGTCGCCAGCACTTCGACATATTCCGAAAGCTTCTGGGGGTCGGAGAAAATGACACGGCCTTTCCACTCCGGCGTCGTCAGGTCCCAAAGGGACTTGAACGGGGGCTTCCTCATTTTGTCATTGTTGTAGATGATCGCATCAACGCTTGCATGATGGACGAGAAGAGGCTCTTTGTAGACAGCAGGGATAAGATCTTCCAGATCCGGGGGAACGTAATTATAAACGAGCTTCCTGTTGAAGAGCTCATGGACAACCGTGGCCGGGTCCTTGAGGAAGATCACATCGGCGACATAGTTCTTGGCGGCTTGTTCCGCCAGGATCTTCGTCACGATCTCCGATGAATCCATGTCGAACCCGTTCACTTTGATTCCCGGATATTTCTTTTCAAACGTCTTACCAAACTTGAAGACCCGTGAAGAATAGGAATAAACGTTTACTTCACCCTCCTGTTGGGCAGCTTTATACAACTCCTTTTCATTGAATACACCGGCGGCTGCAATGTTGAAGGAAAAGCACAATGCCAAAGACAAAAGACTCAGGACCGATACCACCTTCTTCATGGTCACCCTCCTTTCGTGACACATCCAGGGTATGTCGAAAAGGGCCTATCTCTGAAGCTGAGCACTGAAAACAGTCAACTAATGGAAAAAATAAAGGAAAACA
The DNA here is from genome assembly GCA_964443285.1 of uncultured Desulfobacteraceae bacterium. Lineage (GTDB taxonomy): Bacteria > Desulfobacterota > DSM-4660 > Desulfatiglandales > Desulfatiglandaceae > CAYUCJ01. Next base: position 3,666 of record CAYUCJ010000340.1, read on the forward strand.
AACCGGGTGTCAAGCGGAGATTTCACTCGTAAATCCACCACCTAAGTGAAACAGTTGAAGGCAGTTGCGTGCTAATAGGCATTTTTTCACCGGTGCCCCTCGACTTTTGGATTGCTATACCAGCGAAATTATAACCTTGGCCGCACCCAAAATGAACGCATACGATACGAATCCTATCGTCCGGAGGTGTGATCTGAAAAAACGGCCTGGGGAACCATATGAGAGAAACGATAGATTTGGGT
>CAYUCJ010000341.1:0-3901 GCA_964443285.1 uncultured Desulfobacteraceae bacterium
TTCAAGGTGGATTAGATCAATGGGGGGGAGCCGGTTTGGAAAAAATGGTTCCCCCCAGCCCTTCATCGCATCGGTCCATGAGTGCGAGTTGCCCTTCTTTCTACTTAAAGGCACTCCTGAGGCCTGGAACAAAAAGGACGTCATCCCATCAAACGAAAATCTGTTTTCCTCCTCCGTCTCTTTTACTCTTCATCACTCAATCATTATGAGATTCAATTAATTGCTTTAGTCAAGTAATTCATTGACAATGGCATCTAACAATGTCACTATGCCCTTATTTTCTGGAGGAACTCATGGATGATGACACTGGTCTCCTTCGCCGTATCGAGGCTGTACGACAATTCAACCGCTTCTACACACAAAAAATCGGAGTGCTGCACGAAGGACTTCTCAGCAGCCCTTTTTCATTGACCGAAGTGAGGGTGCTTTATGAATTGGCCCACAGGGAAAGGCCGGTAGCCTCCGAACTTGGTAAGGATCTTGCGTTGGACCCCGGTTATCTGAGCCGCATTCTCAGCAATTTCAGGGCAAAAGGGTTGATGGACAGCAAACCCTCCGAACAGGATGGCCGTCTGAGCATTTTGCGGCTTACAGAGCAGGGTAAGACAGCATTTGCACCACTCGATCAGCGCGCACGCGATGAGATCGGTATCATGCTGGGCGCGCTCACCGAAAGCGACCAGATCCGCCTTGTCAAGGCCATGGAGAGTATGAAAGAACTCTTAGACGCTGGCCCAAAAAGCAAGATGCCCTATCTACTCCGACCCCATCAGACCGGCGACATGGGCTGGGTAGTGTATCTTCACGGTGTGCTTTACGCCCGGGAATACGGTTGGGACGAGACCTTTGAAGCATTGGTGGCAGGCATCGTGGCCAAGTTCATCCAGAATTTTGATCTAAAGAGAGAACGATGCTGGATAGCGGAAATCGAAGGGGAAATTGTGGGCTCGGTCTTTCTCGTCAAGGAGTCTGTAACCGTTTCCAAACTCCGCCTTCTGCTAGTTCACCCCAAGGCGCGCAAACTCGGCATCGGTAGGCGAATGGTCAACGAGTGTATCCGCTTTGCGAGGCAAGCCGGCTATCGCAAGACGATGCTTTGGACCAACAATGTTCTTCTGGCAGCGCGTCACATCTACCAAACCGCCGGATTCAAACTCGTCCTTGAAGAACCGCATCACAGTTTCGGTCACGATCTGGTGGGGGAGACCTGGGAACTGGAGCTATGACCGGTCCGATGACAACAACCGGCTGTTGCATGCCAAGGCCCCCTTTTTATGCCCCCTTGATCTCGAAGCGGTTGCCATCCGCATCTGATATGAACGTGATGAGCCGGTTCCCTTTGGGGACCTGAAGGATCCGGATGTTCCGTAAGCGACATTTTTCAAGAAACGCGGCCAGATTTTCGACTACCAGGCAGAGATGGTCAATTCCCGCCGGCCGACCGGCGCCGGAGTCGATGATGAACACCTCCATCTCCAGGGAGTCGCCCGTATAGTAAATGATCCGGAGCGTTGCATCCACGGAGAGGAGAGTGCTTGAAAGCGCAGCGTAAAGCGTCTTTGGCGAACCTTTTTTCATATCCAGCAGGTCCGCATAAAATGCGTCGGCCCCCTCCTCGGCGCTACAGGTCAGAGCTGCGTGTAGAAGTCTCATGAGTGAGTCCTTGGCCGGTCGTGCCAACGTCGCAAATGACAACATCAACGGGCCGGAACACCACCGGCCGGGTTTGGGTTCGGTGTTAACACCTCCATCCTCAATCATTTGGACGGATTATGACCTTTACCGATTCGCGACCGTCCAGCACAAGTCTAAACCCTTCGGCAATATCCTCCATGCCAAACCGGTGCGTTATCATCTCATTCACCTCGATTCTGCCGGATTCGAGGTGTGCCATGGCATCGACAATATCGGGCGGCCCGCAGTAGTAAGATGTGAGCACCCGTACTTCCCGGGTCCATAGATCGTTAATCGGAATGATCACCTGCTTGTCCGGTGCTGGAACAGCAAAAAAAACGACAGAACCGCCCTTTTTCACGCTTGTCCATGCCGTTTCCGCGGCATTGAGGGCCCCTGAACACAGAACGACCACATGGGGTTTGTCGACACCTTCGGCTTCGAGTTTCCCCACCACATTTTCAGCTGCGTTCAGACAAGGATCGGCACCGCTGCGGCGGGCCAGCTCCAATCTGGCCGGGTTGATGTCAACCGCGATGACCTTGCAAGCTTTGGCCTTTGCGAGCTTCACTTGAAGCAGACCGGACATGCCGCAGCCGATCACCATCACCGTGCTGCCGTCTTGCACGTGAGACAGCCGCTGAGCCCTGACCACACAGGCCAAGGGCTCGATAAAGGTGCTCTGATCGTAAGTCATCTTCTCCGGCAGGAGGTAGGTGCCATTTCTCACCAGCATTTTGGGCACGGCAATATATTGGGAAAAGGCGCCGGGCAATCTTTCCTTCACAGTCGTGCACAGTGGAAACTGCTTTCTTTTGCAGTACACGCACCGGTTGCAGGGGACCTTGGGCGCCACAAAAACCCGGTCGCCCGCCTTAAAGCCATCCACCCCCTCACCGGTTTCCACCACCTCGCCGCCCATTTCATGCCCCGGCACAAGCGGCGCATTGGGCAGGCGGTACCATTCGACCACATCGCTTCCGCAGATTCCGCAGGACATGACCTTGACGAGGATCTCTCCGGCACTCAACCGCGGCCGGGGAGCCTCCTCGACCCGAATGTCGTTGTTGTTGTACCACATGCATCTTTTCATGGGCCTATTGTTCGTTCTTCAGCGTCTGGTAAAGATCCAGTGCTTTTTGTGGGGCTTCGTTGTTGTGAACCACCTCTCGAACCGCCTGGAGCATAGCCACCGGAGCATCGGACTGGAAGATGTTCCGGCCCATGTCGACGCCGGCGGCGCCTTCCTGAACCGCCCTGTAGGCCATGGTCAAGGCGTCGATCTCGGAGATCTTCTTTCCACCGGCCATGACAATGGGTACGGGACATGAGGAAGTGACCGTCTCAAAATCCTTTTCCACGTAGTAGGTCTTGATGTAGTGGGCACCGAGTTCCGCGCAGATCCGGGTGGCGAGCCTGAAGTACCGGGCATCACGGGCCATGTCCTTTCCGACTGCCGTAACGGCCAGAGTCGGAATTCCATACCGCGTACCCAAATCCACCATGCGGGTCATGTTGATGATGGATTCTTTTTCAAATTCACCGCCGATGAAGACCTGAACGGCCATGGCGCAAACATTGAGCCGCATGGCATCCTCCATATCCACGACAATGCCTTCGTTCGAGAGCTCTTTGAGAATACTGGAGCCACCACTTACACGTAGAACGATGGATCTGTCGGTTGACGGTGGCACGACGCTCCTGAGCATCCCGCGGGTGAGCATCAGGGTATCGGCATATGGGATCAGGGGCACGATATTGAGGTCCACCCGTTCCAACCCGGTAGTGGGCCCCTGGAAATATCCGTGATCGATGGCCAGCATGACCGTCCGGCCCGTTTTGGGATAGAAAATCCGAGCCAACCGGTTCTTCATACCCCAGTCGAGGCTACCCGATCCCTTCAGAAAAAACCCTTCCCTCTCCTGGGGAATATCGGCGTAGTACTTCTTTCCTTCTTTCAGATCGTCAATATCCGGCATTCTAATTCTCCTTTGGTTTAATTGTTGGCAACGAACCAATCTCTCTATTCGCATCGATACTGTCTGATCGTTTTTTCTGTAAAAGTTAAGATCTTTCCATACACTTTTGAGAGATAGAAGATGGCAGTCAGCCCCCTCTTCGGTTAAAGTGTTTTCATCAAAAATACTTATCGATGGGAGCAAGACATGACTCCCAAAAAGAAGTTAGCACAAAAGAGACTTACATTGCTACAAGTTGCTGAAAGACT
>CAYUCJ010000342.1:0-3897 GCA_964443285.1 uncultured Desulfobacteraceae bacterium
ATGGCCTTGAATGCGTCTTCGTCGGTAAAATCATCCCCCAGGTAGGCTGCCGGTGCGCCCCGCCCCATTTCCGTAAGTATGGTCTTGACCGCATCTCCTTTGTTTCTCCCGGGCACACTGATTTCGAGACCACCGTCAAATTCTTTGAGGCTCAGGCCCCAACCTTGAGCGATAAAATTCCATTCCGGTTCTACCCGGCCTCTGATGTCCTTGACTCGTTCTGCATCAAGCCCCCGCCAGTGGATGGCAATGGAGCCCGGCTTTTTCTCACAACGCTCCGAGAGGCCTGCCGCATCGATCCACTCATCGGCGGCTACCAGGCCGTTCAGTGTCTCCTCATCCATCGGCGCCAGTTCATAGGAGCCGCCGCTTTTCAAGCGCTCCAATCCATGGGACCCCCATATCTCCGGACGTTTCTCCAATTGCAAGAGAGGCATCAAATCCTTTATCCATCTACCAGTGATGATGACGACACGGATGTCGGTTTCCCTCATGATTTCCCCGAGAATCGCTCGAACTCCCGGGTAGGGGAAGGCCTTGTCAGGCTCTGTGTGGAACGGTGCAAGCGTCCCGTCGTAGTCCAAAAGCAATGCTTTTTGAGCCGCCTTACTGAATTGATCACAAAATAAGTCAAAGTTGATATTATTATTCAATATTTTCATAATAAAGCCTTTTCATTAAAAAAACATATTCAATACTATATCACTGGCTTTTTTATTATCTTTTTTTGTCATATCTCCATAGTTCCTCGAATGGGAACAGATCTGACTCGTTTCCATCCACAAACTAACTCAGCTCTATCCTGTCTTTATTACTGTTTAAGAGCGCGTAGATGAGTGTGAGATATTCCCTCAGATGCCTGGTGATGAGGAAATTCTCTCGAACGAATTCCTTCCCTTTTTCACCCATTTCCTTCATCAAACCCCGGTTGTGCAGCAGATAGCGGATGCGGAGCGCCGCCCCTTCCGGGGAATTCACCAGAAAGCCGGTGTGGTGGTTAATGACCTGTATACGGATGCCGCCGGTATCACCCCCGATCACCGGTTTCTTTTTCCAGAGGGCTTCGGTTACGGTGAGTCCGAAACCCTCCTTGATGGATTTTTGAATGACGATGTCGGAGACACGCTGCAGTGCATTGATCGTGCGATGGGCGTCAGGGGGCAATAGCAGGACCTTGATATCCGGATCGTCTTTGGCGGAAGTCCGGACTTCATGCAATACGATTTCCCCTTCCGGGTCATCCGCGGCTCCGCCGCCCGCGAGGATCAGCTGTATTTTCGGGGTCAACTCTTTTGCCACCCTATAGGCACGGATGACGCCCATGGGATCCTTGAATCTGTCGTAGCGCGAAACCTGCAGGATGATCGGTCTTTCGGGATCGATTTCAAATCGCCCGTAAATTTCATGGAGATCGTCTTGATCCAAGTCCACATTCTTTTCGTGGAAAGGATCGATGCTCGGCGCTATGAGATAGACAGGATGCGGCAGCTGCTGGGCAAAATTGGAAAGAGAAAAAATGCTTGCATCATATTTGGATACAAAGTTCCTTAAGTATTTCCAGACAGGCCTGAATGGTCTGCTCGCATCGATATGACACCGCCACACCCATTTTCCCTTGCGGTCAGGAAAAGAATCTATCAACGCAGCGGGTTGCGGGTCGTGGATCAGAACCACGTCGGCGTTCTGCAATACCTCCTCCAAAACCTTTGCAGTTTCACGGTTGCTTTGCTCATAGACCTTCAGATATCTCTCGGGTATGTCCACTTCATTGCCTTGCATGGCATTATGAAAACTCTTGGTGCACTCATAAAAAGCAGGTTCGCCTGTAATGATTTCCCATCGGATATCGATTCCTAACTCCTGCATGAGCGGAACCATTTTGTGCAATATTTCGGCAACGCCGCCACCGGTCCGCGTGGAATTGACGTGCACCAAACGCAGTCCCTTCAGCGGGCGAGCCAATTGACGCAAGTGCTCTACGACATCGCGGCCGGCGACTTCCGCGTATTTTTTGAGCATGTTGTTTTTATTCACTTCGCATCTCCTTTCAGCATACCTTGAAAGCGATGGCGTTGTAAAAAGTCATCGAACCGCCGGCTAGACAATCTTCCGGAAGCGGAAGGGCTGCAAGCCGATCCCTGCATACTCCCTGTCTGCCCGGAATGCTGATGGCAGTGCGCTGGGGTTCTTGGACATCTTGAGGAACAAGGTCTGCTCGGACGTACATCCCAATGGTTTGCCCAGCTGAATACGGAATATGGACGCTTCTTCGAATTCCGTGAAATTCATGTCTTGCCGATAGGACGCCTGAAGGCATTTACATGCCGCACGACGGGGAGGGCATGACGCGCCGTTCTGCCATGGAAAAAAATGGACTCCCCGGGATTCCATCAAAAATGACTACTGAAAACTTCAATGAGTTCCTTCTGCACTTCTCTGAGGGGGGTGAAGTACGGGCATATTTCTCCGACACTTCGGCCCAATTCAGCATATTCATCACCGAAATTCATTAACCAGTTTCGAAAATCATCGAGTGAATTCTTGTTGCGGCGCCGCCCGTCTATAAAATGAAAAAAAATGCTCCCGACAGACATCCGAGGAAAAACCCGCACCAAGTCCTGCGGATGGGTAACGGTGATATTCGTGCCAAAAATAACAATCTGGTATCGGACGAATTCAAATTGGTCATCTCTTCTTGCCCAGGTGGGGAACTCGATTTCATCGAGGCATTCCTCTATGGTCTCTATCAACTCGCTCCTCAATGCTTCAAGTGTTTCATAAGCCGCCGGGTCTATGACAGCCAGACGTTCTGCAACCAGACGGTTGTGGAGACCGTGAGCGACCCATATGGCAAAATCGTTGTGGTATTCCGGATTATCGAAGCGCGGTCTGAGTAGTCCTCCCCAGAAATGATAGTAGAGGCTGTTGAGGTCTATGTTTCGGATATGTTCTCGCAGTTCTCTCAGATTCTGGGCCCTCTTGCCCGTCGCAATCGCGATCAAGGCGCAATCTTTGAGAAAGAAGGGATCTTTTTCGGATTTATTCGGCATCACGCATACCCTCTCCATCTGGGTTATCCGGGTCAAGAAATCCTGCACGATCGACAGGCAACCCCGTTATTATTATGGGATCAAGATTCGCTGCAGCGCCTCCTGCCCTGGGATTATCGTCCACACCGATTCTAAACTGAAGGATGATCAGATCCTCGAGCACGTAGGTGAGGTTGATCATCATTCGTTACACCTACCCCGAAAAAAGAGGTTTCACGCCCGCGGCTTTAAAGGCGGCGGTGTGGTTGGCACGCGGAACCGTGCGCTCCCCGGGAAATGACGCTGCAGATCCTCCGGAAAATATGACCGTTTGTGGTCCTGTCATAACAATGTATTATACAGCAGATCCGTGATAAGACAAGCCGTTGCCGCATATTCATGTTCATGGAGGCCGGAAGTGGTGAATGCGGCTGTGCTTATTACCGGAGTTCGACCCGGATATCCAAACGGAAAATTTATCACCCGGGTATACACTTGACCTATTCCGCCTTCTTTTTCTCCTTAGCCCGCTTTTCCTGCCTTTTTTCGTTTAAAGATTTGCTTTTCTTCTTCTTGGAATCTTTCTTGGTGTCTCTCGATTTAGCCATGACTGTCCTCCTCCGGAAGCAGAAGGGAAACCCTCCTTGAAACCTTCAGGCTTCGGCGCTTCCGCCTCTCCATTAATCATTTCAGTCCCGGCTTGAGCGGGACTGAATATTCGGAAACGTACCGGGTCTTCATTTCTGACATGAAGTGAAACATGAAGAGTTTTATCTATCATTCTAAAATTAAATACTTATCCTGCCATCCGGAATCCCAGCTGGTATGCCTCCTCCATGAGCGCCTGGTTCTTCTCGATCTCACCGGG
>CAYUCJ010000343.1:0-3866 GCA_964443285.1 uncultured Desulfobacteraceae bacterium
CCCTTCGGAATGGTGTTTTCTATATCGCCATGGGGTCTCGGGATGACGTGCACGGAAACCAGCTCTCCGACACGGTCCGCTGCGGCGCCACCTGCATCCGTGGCGGCCTTTACCGCACCCACGTCTCCGCGCACAAACACCGTCACCAGCCCACCCCCGACGAACTCTCTGCCGACAAATTTCACCTTGGCCGCTTTCACCATCGCATCCGCAGCCTCTATGGCACTCACCAAACCTCTTGTTTCCACCATACCCAACGCTTGTTCAGCCATGCTTACTTACCTCCCGATTGTATGTTATTTTTTAAACCTGAACCCTCTCGCCTTCATAGACCATGCTAACGGCACTTCTATCGTGACCAAGGTAGTCTGGTCCATTTTTTCCGTCTTTCTCACTCCAACCACCACAGCATCTCCCAGCTCTTTTCCCGAACGATCCAGTGCCGATACGGTCTGTCCCTTTTCAGGCGGAGACCTGAACTCGTAGGGAACGGTCACGGTGGCTCTGCCTTCAGGAAGACTTTCATCCACCATGAAGATGGCCTGACCGGGACAGGCGGGAACGCAGGTGGTGCATCCCACACACTTTTCCCCATCCAGATGCGGTAAATTGGTGATGTCTTCACCGACGAATATGGCTCCCACCTTGCAACTCGCCTCGCAGGGGTTGCAGGGGATATCTTCCGTGCATTCAATAACCGCCACGGGTCCTTTTTTTCTCCTGGCCTCAGAGGGGATGCCGGGGCTGTCTTTGAGTTCTTCTTCAGAAAGATATCCGGATGTAGACAATTCTTGTGACATGAAATTATCCTTTCATCACCTCATTCAGATATTCCTTCGCCTTTCTCCGCGCATCCCCGTGACTCCCGCTCCGCAATCCCTTCATGTTCTGAAACTGCTGATCGCGCTGTTCAATGAAAGACGCTTCATCCAAATAGTCCAGGCTGTTCGCGACGGCCAGACCCGCGATCCGCCCCTCGATAATAGCGGTGCTGGCCTCTTCGATGCCGGAAACGTCCCCGGCAACGTAGACACCTGGAATGGAGGTCTGCTGGTTCAGGTCATGGGCCGGAATCAACCCACCCAAAGCAGGGACGTGAACGGTCCTGCACCCGGACATCCTCACAAGTTTATTCATGGGGTTGAGTCCCACCGCTATGCAGATCGTGTCCACATCAAAAAATTTTTCAGTAGTGGGGATAGGGTTCCATTTGTCATCCACCTGGATAATGGTCACCCCTTCCACCTTTTCCTTGCCTTGGGCACCTTTTACGGTGTGGGACAGGAGAAAAGGGACGCCATAGCGTGCCACTTTGGCGGCATGGACTCCGTAGCCTCCAATCTTCGGCGCAGCATCGATGACGGCAGCCACCTCACATCCTGCCTGCAGCATCTGGTAGGCCACCACGACGCCGACATTTCCGGAACCCACCATGAGCAGCCTCTTTCCGGGCCTGATGCCGTGGAGGTTGGTCATGGTTTGAGCCGCACCGGCGCCTATGACCCCGGGCAGGGTCCACCCAGGAAAAGGAATCATGTTTTCAGACGCCCCCGTGGCCACCAGGAGCCTTTCAGCCTTGACCTGCTCGATCCGGTCCTGGATCATGACGTTCAGGATATTGTTCTCGTAGATGCCCAGAACCACCGAATTGAGCGAAACCTCGACGCCGAGCTTTCGGGCGTCATCCAGGAGGCTGCTGCCGATATTGAACCCCCTCACCCCCGCCTGATGAACGCTGGAGCCGAAAAACTTGTGGATCTGCTTGAAGAGCTGACCACCCGGCCTTTCATTCTCGTCAAAGGCGACCACCTCCACGCCATGCCTGGCAGCCTCAATAGCACCGGCTAGTCCAGCCGGACCTGCTCCGATACTGACCATTTCACATCTTCGCACGTTTTACTCCGACATCTCCGGGCCCTTGCCGAACTGAGTATGAACAACCATACCCGCTTTCAACGGTTCGACGCAGGTGCGGACGTTTGGGACATCGTCAACAACCATGATGCAATCGGTACAGCGCCCTATGGCACAGAATACCCCACGTGGTTCATTCCTCCTGGTGGTATACCGATGGATCAATACACCATTGCTCCTCAAGGCCACAGCGACCGGTTCGCCGTCAAAACCTTCCATCACCTGACCATCGAAGGTAAACTCTACTTTCTTGCCTTTGTCGAATGTCCCCAGAATAGGATGTTCATCAATGCGCATCGTCTCGCTCTCACCTGTAGACAGAGTTTCTGTCTCCTCTGCTAGAAATAACCAAATGGTTCGGTAAACGTAAAGTTGGTCCCCACCAATGGAACCCCTGTCATAGCACAGGCCTCCAGGGTGAGAGACCTGAGGTCTTCCCTTTCCATGCTGTGCAGTTGCGTTTTGCCTGCCGCCTTGGCCAGAATCACCGCCTCATAGGTCATCCCCTTGATATAGTTGGCCACCTTCTCGGCCGCCTCATCGATATGCAGCCTTTTCCTGAGTTCAGGATCCTGAGTGCCGATCCCGAAGGCGCATTTTCCCTCGTGGCACTTGAGGCAGACCACGCAACCCATGGCAACCATTGCACCCGTACCGATGGCCACTGCATCGGCTCCCAAAGCGATGGCCTTGGCTACATCAGCACCGTCCTTGATACCACCCGAGACAATCAAACTGACCTCGTCCTTAACCCCTGAATCTTCAAGGCTTCGGACAGCCTGCACCAGGGCCGGCAGTGTAGGGACGCCAAGGTTATTGGCCGCGACCACCGGCGCCGCACCCGTCCCACCCTGAGAGCCGTCTATGACAATGCCGTCGACACCGGCCTTGACCGCGATCTTCACATCCTCCCACACCCTGCCGGCGGCTATCTTGATAAAAATAGGAATTTCATTGTCCGTGATATCTCTTAACTCATCCATTTTCAGGCAAAGGTCATCGGCTCCGAATATATCCCCGTGCCGGGGGTGGCTGTGAAGATCTATCCCTTCCGGAAGCTGCCTGAATTGCGCGATCTCCTTTGTTATCTTGCTTCCCATCAGATGGCCGGACAATCCCGGTTTGGCACCTATCCCCACAATGATCTCCAGGGCATCAGCCGCCTCAATATTTCTAAGAGAAAAACCCATCCTGCTTGGAAGGATCTGGACGACCTGTTTATAGGAATTCGATCTCTCCTCGGGAAGCAGCCCCCCTTCTCCGTTGTTGATGGACGTTCCCACGATATCCGTCGCCTTTGCCATGGCGATCTTGGCCTCTTTACTCACCGCACCGTAAGACATGCCCGAAATCATTATGGGTGTCTCGATGACGAGCGGCCGTTTTGCATATCTGCTTCCCAGGATCGTTTGTGTCTTGCAGTCTTCCCGGTAGGTATCAATGGACATGCGTGTCAATTGGGACGGAAGGACGAGCAGGTCATCGAAATCCGCGAATTTTCTGGGTGTGCCGCATCCCCGTATACGATGCTTGCCGGTTTCGGCTTTATGCTTGATCTCTGCAATGATCTCGGGTTTCCAGACACCTCTTTGGATATCCTTGACCTTCGTTTTTCTTGCCTTCGCTTCCATTATCCCTGCCTCCCCTTTTTGTGGGTCGGTTTAAACAGTACATATTCATGGCGGCCGTACACATCGGGAACAATGCTCCTCAATGCCTCAACGCTCTGTTCGATCCCGTATTTCTTGAACAGGGCTTCCACTTCAGCCTTTTCCCTGTCATCAATGGGGACAACCCTGCTATTTCCTCCAAGTTTCTCCTCGACAGCCGGATCCAGGACATGGATAACACCGTTGTACATGGATTCACCAATTCCCTCGCCCACCTCGCCAAGGACAATGATCCTGCCGCCCAATGTCATCTTTCCCGTCCATCTGCCCACATTACCGCAG
>CAYUCJ010000344.1:0-3849 GCA_964443285.1 uncultured Desulfobacteraceae bacterium
TGACACTCTTTTTCAAATGCTTTCTAATCACTCCGGAGGGGATGGACGCCGATTTCGGGTTCAGAGTTACGCTACAATAATGTGTAAGGTTTGGGAGGCGTGAACCCCAAATAGCCGTCCATGTAGCAGTGAGTTGCCAAGTGCATTATGAGAAAGCACATGAAAAAATGACTTCGTTGGAAGTCCGTCCGTGGACTTTTTACTCACGGAAACCGAAAAGTGTGATTTTCGGTTTCCTTACAAATCAACGGGTTGCAAGATACCCCATTGATTTGCGTCCCTGTCCATGGGCACGATGATGACTTTTTAAAAAGTCATCAAGATTGAGGACTTCGGATTCGTTTCTGAAAGGAAATTCCGGTATGCCCGCTGACAGAATTTCAGATCAGGCCACACAAGACTCCATCAGGGTCAGTGACGGGCCGACCGTATCCAACTCCGCCGTCACCCCTAAAGGCAGGGGGATGTTTCTGAAACCGTGGCCAAGGGGGAAACCACTGATAAGCGGTATATGGAGGTCCTCGGCGACCTCCGTAAGGAGCCGGTCAACAGCGTCACGTTCACCGCACCCTTTGAATTCCCCGGCTACGATGCCGCTGAGGCCTTCCAGGTGGCCGCTCAGTCGGAGATGGGTCAGCATCCGGTCCACCCGGTAGAGCGGTTCCCCGATATCCTCCAGCAGGAGGATGCAGCCTGAAAAAGAAGGGAGAAAGGGTGTGCCCAGAAGATGACTGATAAGATTCATGTTGCCCCCTATCAGGGGCCCCCGGGCTTTTCCCGGAACAAGATGTCTGGTCCCCTCAAATACCAGTCGGTGGGTGGAGGAAAAGCCCAGAAGGTCTAAAAGGTTGTCAATATTTGCGCTGTCCCTCTGTCCGGCATTCCGGAACATGGCCCCGTGAAATGTGACCAAGCCGGTCCTTTTCAGCAGAGCCAGCAACAGGGCCGTTACGTCGCTGAAGCCCACCAGGACTTTCGGGTTCTTTCTGACCAGGTCATACTGAATCTTGTCCAGAAGCCTCAGTGTCCCATACCCTCCGCGGGTACAAAACAGGGCCCTGACATCCGGGTCCGAGAACATGGCATGGAAGTCATCCAGGCGGGCCGCGTCCTCGCCGGCAAGGTACTCCTTACGATCGAACACATGCGCGCCCAGCCGCACCCTCAGGCCTTTTGAATCGAGAAGCGCCAGACCCGCTTTCAATTCCTCTTCCGCCACGGGGCCGGCAGGAGAAATCAGTCCCACCAGGTCGCCTTTTCTGAGCCCGCGCGGTTTAATTATTGGAAGGCTTGGAATGGGTTTTTCCTCCTGAAAATGAACGCAAACGGTTATTGATTCCGTTGAAAAATAACCTTCAGCCCTTCAAGGGTCAGAAATTCCTCCACATGATCAATGGTCTCCGACACGTCGCAGATCAGCGGTGCCAGCCCCCCGGTTGCAATCACCAGGACCTCTTCCCCGGCCTCCTTTTGGATGCGTCTCACGATGCCATCCACAAGTCCGGCATACCCGTAGACGATCCCCACATTCATGCTGCTCACGGTGTCCTTGGCTATGACCCGCTTAGGGCGGGCGAAAATCTCGACCCTGGGCAGTTTAGAGGCCTTTTGAAAGAGGGCTTCGCAGGAGATCCACACGCCGGGCGCAATGGCACCCCCCAGGTATTCTCCGGCACCAGAAACAACGTCGAAGGTCGTTGCGGTTCCGAAATCCACCACCACCATGGCCCTTTTGTACTTCTCATAGGCCCCGACGGCATTCACGATCCTGTCGGCCCCCACCTCCTTGGGGTTGTCGTATCGGATCGCCATTCCCGTCTCGATGTCCGGTCCGACAATGAGGGGAGTGAGATGGAGGTACCGCTTTGCGAATTCCTCCATGGTGTTGAGAAGGGGAGGAACGACACATGAAACGATCATGTCCTTTATGCTCTCCGCATCAATACCGCTGTTTTTGAAGAGATTGGACACCAGCATGCCGAACTCATCGGAAGTCACCTCCCGCTCGGTCCTAACGCGCCAATGGTGAAGAATTTCACCGTCCCGGATGAGCCCAAGAACGATATTGGTATTTCCAATGTCCGTACAGAACAACATCTCACACCCACCTCTATGGTTTAAGCAATGCGAATATACAAGCCGGTTCGTTCGTGCTCATCCATAAATAGCTATTTTACCCGATATTGTCGTTATGCTCAAATTCTAATCCTCGAAATACCTCAATCTATTCCTGTGGTCAAAATTTTCGCATGCCCCCGCTCAAAGTCCGCGATCTTCGACTTGATCTCGAATAAACGATCTCATTTATGAATGGGCACCAGTTCAAAGAAATCGTCTGCTTTTTTGCTAATACAATAGCGGTGGAATGATAAATGGCAAATGATCTACCTCACCCTGCCCCGTTTGACGGCATCCACCACTTTCACCGTTTCCACCGCTTCCTTAACCCTGTGTACCCTCACGATGTGCACGCCGTTCATGGCAGCCACCGCCACTGTCGCCATGGATCCCGTCAGCCGTTCATGGGCCTCTTTTCCCAGGATTTTGCCGATGAACGCCTTGTTGGAGGTGCCGATGAGAACAGGCCTGCCCAGGGAGGAAAAGGAAGACAGGTTCCGGATAATCTGAAGATTGTGGTCAAATGTCTTTCCGAACCCAATCCCGGGGTCTAACACGATCAGGTCTTCGGAAATCCCGGCCTCGACCGCCCGCCTTGCGGCATCTTTCAGGAAATCCCTGATCTCCGAGATCAGATCGCTATACACGGGATTCCTCTGCATATCTTCGGGAGTCCCCTTCATGTGCATCAGAATGACGGGGACACCCGCCTCTGCGGCGACCGATGCCATTTCGGGGTCAAGTCGAAGCGCGCTGATGTCATTGATGATGGAAGCCCCGGCTCTCAGCGCCTCCCTTGCCACGCTTCCTTTACAGGTGTCAATGCTGATGGGTACTGAAACTTCTCTTGCTATGGCGTCGATGACCGGGATTACGCGTAGAAGCTCCTCATCACTGGAAAGACGCCCGGAAAAGGGACGGGTGGACTCCCCACCCACATCGATGAAATCCGCCCCTTCTTCAACCATGGCGATGCCGTGTTCAATGGCCCGGTCGGTCTCAAAAAACAATCCGCCGTCGGAAAAGGAATCCGGGGTCACATTGAGCACCCCCATCACGTGGGTTCTCTCCTCCAAACGGAAGTGATGCGACCCCCAGTCCAAAGAAATCGTCATGGGAGGCTTCCTCTAAACTGCGACAGGGGATGCTTCTTTTTCGCCGTCCCCCTGCTCCGCGATGCCCATGATATCATCGATGTCCTTTCCGGTGAGAGTCTCTTTTTCCAGAAGAGCATTGGCCATCTTGTGGAGGATGTCCAGATTTGCGGTTATCAGCTTGGTGGTCCTTTCATAGGCGCCATTGACAATGTCCCTGACCTCGCTGTCGATCTGCTGTGCGGTTTCCTCACTGTAGTCACGGTGCTGGGAAATCTCTCTGCCCAGGAAGATCTGCTCCTCTTTTTTTCCAAACGTCAAAGGCCCCAGTTTCTCACTCATGCCATATTCGCAGACCATCTTCCTGGCCAACGTCGAGGCCCTTTCGATATCATTTCCGGCTCCTGTCGTCTGCATTTTCAGGACGAGCTCTTCCGCGGCCCTTCCGCCCATCAATATGGCTATGTTGTCCAGGAGATAGTCCTTGGGATAGGTGTGTTTTTCATCTACGGGGAGTTGCTGCGTCAATCCCAGGGCCCGGCCCCTCGGTATAATCGTGACCTTGTGAATGGGATCGGTATGTGGAATAAGCTTGGCCACCAGGGTGTGTCCGGATTCATGATAGGCGGTCGTCTTC
>CAYUCJ010000345.1:0-3842 GCA_964443285.1 uncultured Desulfobacteraceae bacterium
TTGTTGTTGGCCTTTACGTCATTGGGGGCAATGGCCAGGGCCTTAAGAAAATCCTGCTCTGCTTCGGGGAAATTCTTCTGCTCGAGATAGGCAAGTCCACGATTGGTATAAGCATCCACGCGGTTCGGCGCGAGGCGGATGGCTTCTGTAAAAGCCCATATGGCCCGCTCCAGCCTTGCTTCTTTGAGGAACCGGATCCCTTTTTCAAAATAGAGATCTCCCGTTTCCGCAGGGGCCATACCGACCAGAAAAAACAAGATAACGAACACGACAGCCGTACCTGCCAGCGACACCCCGAAAAGATTTTTTTTCATGACCAACTCCTCGCTTTTCTGCTTTACGTACGTGGGTGGAAACGCATTCCACTCCTGGAGGAGTCATCGGCAGATAGGGGCCTAAACTTGAGGGTGAATCCTGTGGGGGCGAGGTTTTTCCCGGAAAATGGGCATAATTGAAAAAACATTTGTAACCTGGAGGAATCGATGGTAAAATAAGTCACTTGGATCAGTCTGGAAATGAAATAAGGGACCCCTATGCGAACGAACCCCGCAAAGATCTTCCCAGGAATGCCGGGGAAGGCAAATGCCTTCACACTTCTGGAGGTCCTCATGCTGATGCTGATCATGGTCATCGTGGCTGCCTTCGCCATCCCCGCGTTTTCCACCTGGCTACCCGATCAGCGTCTGAAGGCCGCCTCCAGAGACCTCTTCTCCAATCTCCAACTTGCAAAGATGACCGCCGCCAAAAAGGGGAGCAACGGAGCAATCTGCTTCAATCAACCCATTGCATCGAAGACATACGATTTCGTGGTGTTCGTGGATGTGGACGAAGACCTGGAATATGATCCGGGGGAGGAGGTTGTGACCCAACGGCGGTGGGCCGACGAAGATCAATACATGGACGTAGCCTTGGACCCTTCCGAGGGAGGGGGAGACGGCCTGACCTTTTCCCAGAACGACGAAGGCCGTCCCGCCATCGCCTTTCGTCCCAGCGGTGTTCCCATCAGCAACTCGGGAGGCCTCGGCATGGGAACCGCTTATCTCAAGAACAGCAAGGGTAAGAAGATAAAGGTGGTTGTCTCTCCTGCAGGAAATATACGCATCGAATAGGGTGTGAGGCATAGCATGGAAGGGAAACATTGGGCATGAAGCAGCCGTTAGACATTCGAAAGGGCCAACCGGGCTTTACCCTCGTGGAGCTCCTCGTCGCCGTGGCCGTGGCCGGCATGGTTATGGGAGGCGTCTACTCCGTCTATGTGTCTCAGCAGGGTTCCTATGAGGCACAGCAGCAGGTGACCACCATTGAACAGAAGGTGAGGGCCGCCGTCTACTTTTTGAACCGGGACATCGCCATGGCGGGATGTGACCCTGGGGGCAACGCCGATGCCCGCATCCTGGCGGCGGACGCCAATTCCATCCGGTTCACCGAAGACCTGAACGGCAACGGGGACGCCGCTGAGTACAATGAAGATATCACCTACTCACTCTATACTTCCAAAGGAATCCTGAAGCTCGGACGAAGGACGCCCTACAACGATAAGAATAACAACCCTGTCAAGAATCAGCCGGTGGCTGAAAACGTGGAAAGGCTCGATTTTGTTTACCTTGACCGGAACGGCCAGGTCCTGGTCACTCCCGTGGCAGACCCTTCCCTTATCCGATCCGTCCAGATCACCCTGGTGGTCCGGGCCGACAAAGTGGATCCCCGTTACACCAACCAGCATACCTACACCAACCAGCAGGGGCAGACGCTCCTGGGCCCCAACAATGACCACTTCCGCCGCAGGCTGGTGACGACGGAAGTCTGGTGTCGCAATCTGACCTTTTAGGGAATAAATGAAGGCGGGCAAATGGCGCAGTCAGAAAAGAGAACCAGTCAGAGGATGGACGGACAAAAGGGCTTCACGCTGCTGGAGGTTATCTTTGCCGTCTCCATTCTGACCATCGGCATTCTGGCCGTTGCATCCATGCAGGGGACCGCCATCTGGGGTAACGCAAGGGCAATGGATGTCACGGACGCCACAAGCCTGGCTGGGGACAGGATAGAAAAGCTGGCGGCCCTGCCCTATGATAGCACCGACCTTGAGGACAAGGACGGAGACGGGACATCGGGCCTCGACCAAACAGGGTTTGATAACAATCCCGATACCAAGGCGGACGCGGACTACGGGGTAGCACTCCAGACAGCCCGGGGAAAGAGTTACTCCCTGTACTGGAACGTGGCGGTGGACGCTGCCAAGTCCGGGACAAAGACCATCAATGTGATGGTGGTGTGGAAAGACCACGGCAAGGAAAAGCAGCTCTCCATGCGACACATCAAACCGAATGTATGATGACCCCAAATAAGTCACCACACCCGTGGACGGGCACACAAATCAATGGGGTGAAAGGCAGGAAAGTTCTGAGAGATGGAAAGATGGGGTAGACAAGAAGACCTTGTGGAAACAAGAGCCGGAGAATCGGGATTCATTCTGATCATAGCCCTTGTTGTTCTGGCGCTCCTGACCGTCATTGGGATTGCGGCCACGCGGACCAGCGAGTTGGAACTGGGTATGTCTGCGAACTGGAATTTCCAAAAGGAGGCCTTTTACGCAGCGGAATCCGCCGGCAACTATGTGGCTCGAAGCCCGGAACTCTATGGCACGGACAATATCAGGGTGGGAATCCCCAAGACCTTCCATTCAGCCTCCGGTCTTTTGGGCCCAGACCAGTCCTTTGACGGAACCGTCGAATACCTCGGCAGTTCCACACCGCCCAGGGGGTCAGGGTTTGAAACCGGCACCTTCAGGGCCCACAGGTACAGGATGGTGGGAAACGGCTATGGACCATCGGGTGCCAAGGCCGCAGTGGAGGTAGGTTTCTACCGCGTAGGTTTTTAGCCCCGGATTTTGTGATGGAATCAGAATGCATGGGAAACACCACATGGCATATGGTTTTTTGAGCTTGCGTTCCTGCTTCAAAGGGGCAGTCCTCCTGCTTTCCCTTCTGGTAATGACCCTGCAGGGATTGGCGGACGATACGTGTTTTCTGGCTTTCTCGGGCTCCAACCAGGGGCAGAACACCTTGACGGCTCCGGTCATACCGCCTTCGGACACCGCCACCGGCAACCGGGTTTATCTGACATCTTTTCGGATCCTTGAAGGGAACTTCTGGGAAGGCAACGTGGCGAGATTTGCCCTCTCAGCTGATGGTGAGATCGTGGACGGCAACGGGGTCCCGGTTTCAGGAGCCGACGTTGGTATCAAGGCTGATGCGGTTCCCTTTTGGGCCGCCAGGGATTGGGCCGATCCCGCGAAGTCCAATTATGTCGCCAACACGAACAGGAACATCTACACCTACCTGGGCTCATCCAGGGACTTAACCGTTGCGAGCAACCGGTTTCAAGCCGGCAATCCACTGCTGACGTCCGTTGTGCTGGGAAACCCCACCCACACCGTCTCCCAGATCGTCGGGTTTGTGAGGGGTGCGGATGTCTTCGACGAAGATAGTGACAACGATACCTCGGAAAACAGGGCGGTGATCCTGGGAGATGTGATCCACAGCGAACCCCTCGTGGTCACCTACCTCCTCCCGGATGGTTCTTTGAAGTCCATGGTCTTTTTCGGGGCGAACGATGGGATGCTCCACGCCGTTTTGGACAGCGAGGTGGATCCAGAGGGAAACGAGACCCTATCCGGCAGTGAGGCATGGGCCTTTATCCCGCCTGATCAGCTGCACAGACTGAGGAAGCTGGTGGAGGGAATGGGACATAACTTTTTCATCGATTCGAGCCCGAAAGTCTTCCTCAAGGACATGAACGGGGACGGCAAGGTGGCCGCCGCTGACGGGGACCAGGCTGTCCTG
>CAYUCJ010000346.1:0-3814 GCA_964443285.1 uncultured Desulfobacteraceae bacterium
AAACGCATGAATTGCACCATGGGGCGATTGACCGGGCACACGTAGGCACAGATTCCACACTCGATGCAACTGTAAAGATCCATTCTTTCGGCAACGTCGAATTTTCCATATTCACAGAACTTGCTCAGTTCGTTGGGCAGCAGTTTCATGGGACAGTGGCGCACGCAATAACCACAGTTCACACAGGCGCGATTGGAATACCGGGTGATTTCCCGCTCGGACTGAAGGAGGATCGAGCCTGTTTCCTGCGTAACGGGCACATCGAGTCGATGGAGCGTTTCGCCTAGAAAGGGGCCCCCGCAGATGATCTTGGTTATCGCGTGTTTCAAAGGCGGCAATTCCTTGAGGATGTCTTCCAGAACGGTCCCCTCTCTGACGGAAACCAGTGCGTCGAGCCCGGATGACGGTGCGGTAATCTGAACCAGGACGTTCAATGAGGGCTTCCCGTAACGTACGGCCTCCAGGACTTTCAGCGATGTGATGACATCGACGACCACCGCTCCCACCGAGCGGCTGTCCATCGAGCTCTGTGGAAGCTCTTTCCCTGTCAGAAAGGGCACCAGGACCGGGGCCAGGGCCACAGGGTACTTCGTCGGGCAATAGACCAATTCCACACCGAGGTTTCCGAGGCCTCGAACGAAATCATCGGAGAGAACCTCACCTTTTGGTACAGCAAAGAGGACGCGGGAGCCACCGCAGATCTTCTTGAGAAGAGGAATACTCTCGAGAAGCTCTTCTCCCCTGGCCTTGACAGCCGTTTTTCTCATCCAGAGTCCCGGTTGCGTGTCCATCCCGTTGATGATGAGGCAGTCAATGGGCCGTGCAAGGTCCGATTCCGGGGGAACGAGGGACGCGGCAAAACCGCCCGGCTGCGTCAGCCTGGCAGCGATCGGCCACGAGGAGCGGTCGACTTCCCTGATTCCGGCCCCTCGAATGCGCCTGATCATGGCCTGTGGATCGTCATCCGGAACCGGTACGACCTCGCTTCCTTCGGTCCCGCCTTCTTCTATGGAATCAATGACCAGGGACAGGCTTTCATCGCCATCGGGTGTCGGCCAGGATTGAATGGCTGAAATCCTGCCCGTAACAGACGCCAATAGAGGCGGGATGAGTTTGTCAGGCCCTTTTGCCACTATCTGACCGGCTTGAACCGAATCTCCCGCAGCAACAAGTGGGGTCATTTTCCCAAAAAAGGATGTCAGGGGCAGGATTGCCCGCTCCGGAAGCGGGAGAATTTTGATGGCAGGATCCAAAGCCATTCCGTTGCCGTTAGAAAAAGAAAGACCTTTAATGCATTTCATAAATTCACCAAAATTGATCTTACCTAATGGATTTCAGTTTGAAAAGCCGCATTCCTGAACCAGTCAGTCGCAGCGGCGTTGTCAAACCAAGAGAATCTTGCAATCAAACGTATGCCATTTATAGAGATCTGGTTCAATTTGTCAAGGAGGTTTTTTCCGAGTAACCGGTTTTTTGGTACCCGCCCTGTTGCCGGAAGCCTGGAGACATGTCAAAAATTTGACTACAAATGCGGGGCTTTTTCTTCGCCGCACCTGGAGCCAACCGGCATAAATTAGGTTGAACTTTCGAAACATTAGACTCCTCACGTTCGGGAAACAGCATGGAAGATATTGGCAAAGATATTGCAATGATTCATTTTGCTGGTTTTTCATCCACAGATATTCCAGGGAAAGCAGGGCAAGATGAAGAGAGGTCATTCATGCCGATTGAATCGCGCTGATTTTTTGAGGGCGGCGGCACCCTCTCTGTTGAGTATCTTCCTGTTTGCACTGGCTATCTTCCTTTTCTTTCTTCCTTCCTACAAGACTCATATCCTGATGGTTTCTCTGGCCGTCCTCGCCCTCATAAGCTTCCTGCTGATGTACAATATCCGCCGGACTCTGATCTTTGAGGGGAAACGGAATGATGCGGAAGAGGCGCTACGCAAAAGTGAGGCACGCTTCAGGCGGCTTGCGGAAAACGCACCTTTCGGGCTCTCCATCATAGCCTCGGACGGCACATTTGAATACCTGAACCCCGAATTTACAAGAGTGTTTGGTTTCGATTTGGACGATGTGCCGAACAAGGACGCCTGGTTTTTAAAGGCCTATCCGGACGAGGCCTATCGCCGCAAGGTCATGGATACCTGGAAGACGGATTCCGATTCCCTCTGTACCGTTGGCGGTATCCTTGAAAGGGTCTTCCGGGTGAGGTGCAAAGACGGTCAGGAAAAGACGATACGGTTCAGAAATGTCTCCGTTGAGAACCGGAAACAATTACTGACTTACGAAAGCATTGGTGAACAGGTAGAGGCCGAAAGGAAGTTTCAGGAAAGCGAACAGCGGATCAAATTCCTTAATGAGAAGTCCAAGACCCGGGAGATGCTCTACCGTTCCCTCCTGGAATCCTCTGCCGATGCTATCATCATCTATGATTTAGAAGGCAGGGCGCAATATGTCAGCCCTGCATTTACCGAGATTTTTCAGTGGAGCGAGAAAGAGGTCCTCCATAGAAAGATCCCGTTCCTCCCTGATTCTGAAAGAGAAAAGACCTTTGAAATCATTGATCTGCTGCTTGGAGAAGGGACCCCCTGCCGAGGATTCGAAACCAGGCGCCTGACAAAGGACGGGACCATTCTCGACGTCAGCATCAGTGCTTCACGTTATGGGGACCACCAGGGAAAACCGGTGGGATTGCTGGTGATTATCCGGGACATTTCCGATACGAAGAAACTCCAGGCACAACTTCAACAGGCCCAGAAGATGGAGGCCATAGGAACGCTCGCCGGCGGGATAGCCCACGACTTCAACAATCTTCTCATGAGTATCCAGGGAAATACCTCGCTGATGCTCCTGCACCTGGACGAGAACCACCGGTTCTACGAAAGACTGACAGGCATCGAACATCAGGTTGAGAGCGGCAGCAGGCTTACGGGTCAACTCCTGGGATATGCAAGGCAGGGGCGTTATGAGATCAAGCCCATTGACCTGAACACGATTGTAAAAGAAACCTCTGAGACCTTTGGAAGGACCAAGAAGGAGATCAGACTTCATCTGAAGCTGGAAGCCGGACTCTATGGTATCGAGGCCGACAGGACACAGCTCGAACAGGTTATTCTCAATCTTTATGTGAACGCCTGGCAGGCCATGCCCGGTGGAGGGGAGCTTTACATTCAGACAAAGAACAGCCACCACGAGGAATTGAAGGGAAAAGTTTATAACGCAAAGCCGGGTCGCTATGTGGAACTGAAGGTGCATGATACCGGTACGGGAATGGATAAGGAGACGGTGGAACGGATTTTCGAGCCCTTTTTCACAACAAGGGAAATGGGGTACGGAACAGGTTTGGGATTGGCCTCGGTATATGGTATAGTCAAAGGGCACGGAGGGTATATCGACGTGGAAACCAAAAAGGGTAAAGGGAGCACCTTTCGAATCTACTTCCCGGCATCCTCCAAGCGCGTGGCGGACAAGAGGCAGGGTGGTGAAAACCCAAGGCATGGAAGCGGCACCATCCTCCTCGTTGATGATGAACAGGCGGTCGCCACAGTTGCTCAGGAGCTCCTTGAGGAGCTGGGCTACAAGGCACTGGTAGCAAGAGATGGAAAGACGGCCATCGCTGTTTATGAGGATAAGAGGGAGGAAATCGATCTCGTCCTCCTCGACATGGTATTGCCCGGGATGGGGGGCGGTGAGATCTTCAATCGCCTTAAGGAACTGGACCCGAACGTGCGGGTGCTCCTTTCCAGTGGCTACAGCTTGAACGGAGAGGCCCAGGAGATCCTTGACCGGGGGTGTGACGGTTTTATCCAGAA
>CAYUCJ010000347.1:0-3814 GCA_964443285.1 uncultured Desulfobacteraceae bacterium
TGACTGGCCCTGAGTTGTCGGATCAACTGAAATCAACGGTCCCGGAAATCAAGGTGCTTTATATGTCCGGGTACACGAGCGACGCCATCGCCCACCACGGTGTCCTGGAAAAAGATGTGGACTTCATCCAGAAACCTTTCTCACGTGAAGGCCTGGGAGGCAAGGTCCGGGAGGTGCTGGACAAGAAACAAGACTAAATCCATGCCGTAGAGCACTGCCACCGTTGAGAGTCATTTATTTGAATACTTGGGTTGGGTACCTGAGCGGCCCCGAAAAGTACCCACTATTCTTTTGCGTTGCACCCGGTGAGGAAATGGTCGATACGATACGAAGCCTGCTCTTCCACATCCCATATCGCATCCCAACCAGCTTTTTACGACTTCATCAAATGGGATTGCGGAAACCCGGAGGGCTGCATGTAACCCCCGACTCACCCCTTTAATTTTTCAAGCCGACGCTCCGGTCTGTGCCAGGGTTTCTTCGGCCCCCGGGAGGGTGTCCAGAGCAATGTCAGGCTTGCCGATGAGCTGGGCCACGACGCTCCGTTCGAGAAACAGTTCGTCTCCGTGGGCGGTTTTTGCCGAACGGTCTTCCACCTGCATCTCCACCGTGGCCTGGCTGGTTCCGGCTGCACGCGCAGTCTTTCTCACCAGGATACCCAGTTCGGTTTTGGCATGGGCTTCGGCGTCCTGCAATGTTTCGAAGTGGCGAGCCCCTGCCAATCCCTCGATGAGAAAGCCTCCGTCCTGGTCCGGTTTGATCTTCAGATTTCGACGGACGGCGATGTGGCTGGTGATGGCTCCGATGGCATTGGCCACATCGGCATGCTCCGGCAGTATGGCTTTGGTTCCAAGCAATCTGGCGGCCTGGGGAAGAAAATGCGCAATGGGTGCCCCGATGCCGATCACGGGGCGATTCAAGGTAAAGCGCACGCTGTAATCCTTTCCCCCTCCATTGAACAGGTTGGCGACCATCACCCGGCACACCTCACAACCGTCCATGGCATCCGGATGCGTCTCGGCGTCCAGCTGCTTTTTCATCAGTTCCAAAGCCAGACGCCGGACCATTTTATCGAGCAGCAGTACCACCATCTCTTCCATGTTCAGGCCGCAGAGTGTGGCAAACATATCGCACATCTTGCGGGACGTGTCCCGGTCCCAGCGGTCGAACTGCCCGGTAACGTGCAGGAGATCGGTGGGTGTCAGGCCGCACCGCTGGATGATGTAATTGTCCTCCAACCGTGCCAGGGGCAGGGCCCCTGCATAGACGGCGTTGGTGTGTTCAACGAGTTCATCCACGGAATAGGGACGTTGCTTGAGCAGGTTAACGATCCGGGCTTCGCCTTCGGTCATTACCAAATGGCGACTGTGGCCGGTCAGGGTGAAGAATTGCAGTGCCTTGGAGGACCCCATGCGGATGTGGGCCCTCTGTCGGGCATAATCCAGGGCCCTTTCAGGTCCCGGGGTGCTGTTGCCCAGCCAGGCCATGGGTGCCACCCTGCGGGGTCCGATGGTGAATTCGTTGCTGTCATAAGAGATCAGACTGTCACCCCCCAGGCCGGAGGTGCGGATCTCCAGGGCTTTGACGTGGGTGCGGGATCCACCCACGTAGGAACCCTGCTCCGCCACCCGCACCTGGCCGTGTTCCAGGGCGGCCGTGTCAGTGGTCGTGCCGCCCATGTCCACCACGATGGCGTTTTTCTGATCGGTGAGAAACCGCGCGCCGGCCACGCTGGCGGCCGGACCGGACAGGATGGTTTCAACCGGCCGTTCTATGGCCATGCCACTGCTCATCAGAGATCCGTCGCCCTTGACCACCATCACAGGTGCCGAGATCTTAAGGTCATCGAGCACGCCCTGCAGATTTGTGATCAGACGCTCCAACCGGGGTACGATGCGCGCGTTGAGCACGGCGGTCTGGGCCCGGGTTCTGAAATTCAGCAGATCGGACAATTCGTGTCCGCACGTCACCAGACAGCCGGTTTCTTCCCTCAAAACGCGTTTGACCTGCAGTTCGTGTTCGGGATTGATGGAGCCGGCGTAGCCGGACACGGCAAAGGCTTCAACGCCTTTGTGATCCACCATCGACCGTGCCACCCTTCGCACTTCTTCTTCATCCACGGGTGAGATGGGCGTACCCGAGATCTCCAGACTGCCGGAAATCACCGCTTTCGGCTCGTAGGGTATGTCCGCGTTTTCGAACAGGCCGTAAGGGGGCATGATCAGCAACCCCACCTTCTGCCCCTCCCCTTCCACAATGGCGTTGGTGGCCAGGGTGGTGGACACGGAGACAAGTTCGGTACGGGGCAGCATGCCCTTGTCCAGACCCGTCAACGCTTCGCGGATGCCCACCGTGAAATCCCACTTGGTGGTGAGGGCCTTGTTCTTGCAGAGGACCTTGCCGGAAAGCAGATCGTACAGGACGGCATCCGTATAGGTGCCTCCGGCATCGATCCCCAGGCCGGTCTGCAGCCAGTGCTCTGATTCCGGGTGGGGTCCCTTCAAGACCTCGATCTTTCGGTGTACTCTATCCTTGTCGGAGGTATCCGCAAACAGGGGTCCGGCCTTTAGGCCTCCCTGGTGCGGGTCGAAGAGGGTCACTTGACGGGGGGGCACCACCAGGATATCGGCAGTGGTTCGCCTGGTGGTCAGAAGGGCCTTTAACAGGGCCGGTTTCCCCTGAAGTCTTTCGTATTGCCAGCCGTACTTATGGGCCATGTCCCGTGCGTATTGAGCGTAGGTGTCGCTGTTACCGGCCCCTGTGTCGATGAAGGCGGCCCTCTGATAATTGCGTTTCCAGCTGTTCAGGAAATCAAAGGTTTCCCGCGCGTGGGCTTCACCGTACTGCTTGACCAATTCGTCATAGTAAACCCTCCGGTCACCCATCCAGGCATAAGCCCGCTTCTGGGAAAGGGGTTCGGTCTTTTCCTCATACCATCCCGCTGAAATGTAGTAGGTCCCGGGAAAGCGCTTGAATTCCTTCTGATAGGCACCGTTGCCCCCCAGGAAGAGGGAGATGCAGTCATGTACCCGGGGGATGACAAGGGGGATGGATCGGGCAAGCAGGTCCACCGTGCCGCGGCCGCAGATGCCGTATCCTATTGCGATCCGGTCCCAACTCCCCGAGGCCGAGGCCTCGTCGATGGCCGCCTGCAGCCGGGAGCGCAGTTCAACGGGGTTTTCATGCAGTCCCCCTTCCATGAATCGGGTCCCCACGTCGAGTCCCAGCTCCCCGGCAACCCGCTCCATGTCGATGGCCAGGACACCACAGGCAATAACATAAATCCGTTCCTTTTTTTCGCTCATATGCTCCTCTTCTCACCTCCTGTCGCGAGGTGCGTGGGTTCCGTCATTCGGTCAATCTACACATTATTTCACCACATCCTCCCTGTAGAAGTCTCTCCATGAGTTCCCGCCCGCTTGCTCCAACATGGTAATCCAGCTTTGCACGCGATCCCTGCCGTAGGCCGCTTTCCACGCTGTGACGATGTCTTCTACGGGGATATCGGAATGGGTCCCGCGGTAGGCCACGTATTCCATGAATTGTCTGTTTTCCAGATTGTAGGGCTGAAACAGGGCGTCTTCGCGGCCATCGAATTCAAGAGGGGCAACGTTGTGTTTTTCACACAACTCCTTGTTAAAGGCGGGAGTTGCCTTTACCCAGCGGCCCTCGACTAGGAGTTCCGTGTACCCGTGATAGACAAAGAGGTCGGTACCCATGAAATCCAGGAGCTGTGAGGTGGCCAGATGGTTGCGCACATCGGCGAAACCCACCCGTGAGGGAATGGAGACCGCCCTTGCCAGGGCGCAAAGGA
>CAYUCJ010000348.1:0-3804 GCA_964443285.1 uncultured Desulfobacteraceae bacterium
CCCGGTATGGGCGATGATATTCAGGCCATCAAGGCGGGGATCCTGGAAACCGGCGACATTTTCGTAATCAACAAGGCGGACAGGGAAGGGACCGACAAAACCCTTAGTGATCTCAGATTGATGATCGATATGGATCAGAAAAAATACGAAGGCGGTCGATGGAAGCCACCCATCCTCAAGACTCAGGCTGTGTTTGACAAGGGCGTCACCGAGCTTGTGGATGAGATCGAAACCCACCGGAAATACCTTCTGGAAACCTCGAAAGGTCTCCAATTCAGGAAGAGCAAACCCAGGGTGCGTGAAGAACTGGCCGATATGGTCAAACAGCGCCTCATTGACGTGGCCCTGGAAAAAATTATTGAATCCGGGGCCTTTGACACGGCTGTCGACGCCATTGTTGCCGGTGAGAGCGATCCTTACAACGCCTGTGACAGTCTGGTAGAGTCCAGGCTTCACGTTTCTTCGGGGGATTAACACGCCTGAAGGACTCAGATACAGGTCTCAAGACCTGGATGGGAAAAAGGTTATGTCACCATTAACCTGGTGGGCCAGGCAGATCCTGTTCACTTTGGCGGCCCTTTTTTTCCTTATTTTCGGAATCAACTTGCTCATTTCCACCTATTCCCTGGAGGATCCATTCTCGTTTATCATGAGTTTTTTTGCATCAAACTTGATGATCCTCATCAGCCTGGTCATGCTGGTGGGGTTCTTTTTTCAAATCAGAAAGGTGGTCAGGAAAGATACAAATTTACCCGCTAATTCTGATAAATAGACTGACTAGTTAATGTAAATAGGAAGTTCAATGAATTTGAAGTGTAAGGAGGAAGCGCATGCCCGCAACAAAAGCCGCAAAAACCATTGGAAAAAAACTCCTGAAGCTGAGAAGATCTAAAAAACTCACTCTGAAGCATATGGCCAACGAAACCGGGTTGGCGCCCCAGTACATTTCGAAGGTGGAAAAAGGCGAAGAGATCCCCCCTGTGGCAGTGCTCCTCCAATTGTCCAGGGCACTCGAAATTGATTCAAGCCTTCTCCTGAAGGAAGAAAAGAGCCGGACAAGCAAGAAGCTGGCCGACGATTACCGGAGGAGAACCGAAGACTACTCCTATGAGACGCTGACCCCGGAAGCAAGGAATAAGCACCTGAAGGCGTTCAGGGTATTTATCGATCCGAAAACACGTCACAAGGGCGTGAGCTACCAGCATGTCGGCGAGGAATTTATCTATGTCCTCGCCGGGAGGATCGAAGTCACCGTGGGAGAAAACAAGAACAAACTGGACCCAGGCCAGAGTATTCATTTCAATTCATCGATCGTACACAAATTGAAGAACATCAGCACCGAGAAGGCTGAACTGCTCGTGGTATTGGACACGCCCGAATTGTGATTTGGAGAACCCATATATGGCATACCATCTGACAGAAGAACAGAAGATGATACAGAGCATGGTCAGGGACTTTTCACGCGAAGTCCTGATGCCGACAGCGGCCGAGAGGGATGTCACCAAAGAGTTCCCGGCGGAAAATCTCAAGCAGATGGGGGAACTGGGTCTTCTTGGAATGAACGTTCCCACAGAATACAACGGCGCCGGGGTGGATACGGTGAGTTATTCCGTGGCGCTCCAGGAGGTGGCTTACGCTTGCGCCTCCACGGCGGTTATCATGTCCGTTCACAATTCCGTAGCCTGTGGTCCCATCTTCCTTTTTGGTTCCGATTATTTGAAGGAACACTATTTGAAGCCCCTTGCTGCCGGGAAGAAACTGGGATGCTTTGCCCTAACCGAACCAAGTGCGGGATCGGATCCCGCGGGCCAGCGCTCACGAGCGGTACGGGACGGCGACAGCTACGTCCTAAACGGCACCAAGATGTTTATTACCAGCGGAAGACATGCCGACGCCGTTGTGGTCACCGCCTACACGGACAGAGACAAGAAGCACCGGGGGATCAGCGCGTTTGTAGTGGAAAAGGGTTTTCCTGGATTCAAGGTGGGAAAAGAAGAGGACAAGATGGGCCTCCGGGCCTCTGATACGGTGGAACTGATCTTTGAAGACTGCAGGGTTCCCTCCGAAAACCTACTCGGGCGGGAAGGAGATGGGTTCCTGATCGCCATGGCTTCCCTGGACGGCGGCAGGATCGGCATCGCATCCCAATCCGTGGGTCTTGCCCAGGCGTGCATCGACGCGGCTGTGGCTTATGCCCGTGAACGCGTCCAGTTCAACAAACCCATATCACAATTTCAGGGGCTCCGGTGGATGATCGCCGACATGGCCACCCAGATCGAGGCGGCAAAACTCCTGACTTTCAACGCCGCGGCCATGAAGGACCGAGGTGAGAATTTCTCCACCGCCGCTTCCATGGCCAAGGTCTTTGCCTCTGAAATGGCCAACAAAGTGGCCTATCAGGCGCTTCAGATCCACGGCGGCTACGGGTACATCAAGGAATATCCTGTTGAGCGTTTCTATCGGGATGCAAGAGTCTTCACGATCTATGAGGGCACCTCTGAGATCCAGAGAAAAGTCATTGCCAAGAACATCATCGGGAAATGAGGAATCGACGAAAGTGCCTGGTGATGCGTTATTTGAAACCTACAAGGAATTTATCCCTGATTTTCAGCTCTTTCAGCAGTCCCTCCTTAAGCCGATACCCCCCCATCTCAGAATCAACACCCTGAAAGCAGGAGCGGGTGAGGTGGTTTCCGCCCTGAGGAACAGGGGGCTTCATCTTCTTAAAAGCCTGAAAGACGACCACACCTTATACACGGCACCGGGCCTGGCTGCTCCAGGAAATCTCCTGGAATACTTTATGGGCCATATTCATCCCCAGGCCCTCACCTCCTGCCTTGCCGCCTTGGCCCTGTCGCCGACGAGGGAAGCCCTTGTGCTGGACTTGTGCGCCTCTCCCGGGGGAAAGACCTCCCATTTGGCGCAGATGATGGCAAATACCGGCGTGTTAGTCGCCAATGAACTCTATGCCAGCCGACGCATCCCGCTCGGCAACACGCTTACGAGACTCGGAGTTCTCAACAGCGTGGTTACCGAATACCAGGCCCAGGAATTTCCTCTGAAACAGAAGTTCGATTACATTATGGCGGACGTACCCTGTTCGGGAGAGGGGCGTTTCAGGAAGGTCAGACCAGAATTCACCTATTCAGAAACCAGAGAAAAGGCCTTGCTTCCCGCGCTCCAGAAAAAAATGATTCACCGGGGGTTTGAGCTGCTGAAACCCGGAGGGAAGATGATCTATGCAACATGCACGTACAACCCTGCGGAAAACGAAGAAGTAGTGGATTGCCTTTTGAAGGAACAGAACGCAAAGTTGTTCCCCATTGAACTTGACGTCAAACACGTACCCGGTATCACCCATTGGAGAAAGAAAACCTATGCAAGAGAGCTTGAAGGGGCAGTCAGGTGCTACCCCCATTACTGCGATTCAGTGGGATTCTTCCTGGCCGGAATTGGCAAGCCGGGATGACCGTCTTGCCCTCCTCGCCTACCTTGAGATTCGCTTTGGCGTAAGGCCGGAGCTGTTTGAAAATTACTTGTTTTTCCGAAAGCAGAAAAGCTGGTGGATTTTCCGCAAGACGCCATTACTGGCGGATGTCTCACGAATCAAGATCTCGAGGATGGGCATGAAGGCCTTCCAGCAGGTGGGCCGGTTCATCAAACCCACGACACGCTTTATCCAGACGTTCGGCCATCATGCTTCAAAGGCAAAGCTGCTGGTGGAAGAAGAGCAACTTTTTAAAATCATGGAAGGGAAGGGACTTGACGTCGATTTGGGGATCGATCCCGGGTATGTGATTCTTT
>CAYUCJ010000349.1:0-3802 GCA_964443285.1 uncultured Desulfobacteraceae bacterium
GGATGGAAAGAAGGACAGCCTCAGTATCGGTGAAATCGGCCAAGGACTCAAGGAAGCCCTTCGGGTGGGTACCGAAAATGTTGTGGGGCGGTTGGGGCGTCTTGACGGATTTAACAATGATTCGTCCATCCACATCCCTTTGCCCGAGAAATTGAAGACCGTCAAGTCCATGTTGAGCAAGGTCGGTCAATCGGGCCTGCTCGACGACCTGGAACTGAAACTCAACCGGGCTGCGGAGGCAGCGACCCCAAAAGCGAAAAAACTCTTCTGGACGTCAATCTCCGAAATGAGCTTTGAAGATGTCAATGCCATTTACAAAGGACCTGATGATGCCGCAACACAATATTTCCGGAAAAAAATGACGCCGTCTCTGTCCGAAGAAATGCGCCCTGTTGTTGATGAGAGTTTGTCCAAGGCTGGTGCGATCAAGGCTTACGACAAGGTCATGGGAAAATATCGCGCCCTGCCGTTTGTGCCGGATGTGAAAGCGAACATGACCGATTATGTGCTCGAAAAGGGGATGGACGGCATTTTTTACTACCTGGCTCGCGAGGAAGCTGCTATAAGACAAAATCCGGCAAAACGAACGACCGAA
This sequence comes from uncultured Desulfobacteraceae bacterium, assembly GCA_964443285.1. Lineage (GTDB taxonomy): Bacteria > Desulfobacterota > DSM-4660 > Desulfatiglandales > Desulfatiglandaceae > CAYUCJ01. The sequence goes on from CAYUCJ010000349.1 coordinate 596, forward strand.
TTACTCAAACGGTTGTTCGGAAAAAAATGATGACGCGTTCGGGAGTCGTCAGGAACTGAATGGGGCGAGGATACCCAAGCCCCTGTTACAGAGAGAGTGATGCACGAGGCGCAAGATAGGGCAAGCTGAATGGTTAACTCTTCCCACTCGATCAGCAACAAGCCCGACGAGACAATGTACCCGCCCGCCTACCTGTCCTGGCTCGTGTGGGGGCTGGGGGCTCTTTTCTATCTGAGCGGCTTCTACCAGAGAGTGGCCCCGGCCGTCATGACCGACTACCTGATGGCCGATTTCAGGATCGGCGCTGCCGCCCTGGGAAATCTTTCCGCCTTTTATTTCTACAGCTATGTCTCCATGCAGATCCCCACGGGTATTCTGGCCGATTACTGGGGTCCGAGGAAGCTGCTGACTGCGGGGGCCTTTGTCGCCGCACTGGGCGGGTTCCTCTTCGCCGGCGCCCCGGACCTTTTAGTCGCAAACATCGGACGCTTCCTTATCGGCGGGTCGGTGGGCGTGGCCTGGGTCTCGGTTCTCAAACTCTCGACGACATGGTTTCCTCCCAGGCGTTACGCCATGACCAGCGGGTTGGCACTCTTTTGTGGTGTTGTCGGGGCCGTGTCTGCCGGTGTCCCCCTTCGTATACTGGTGGATTCCTTCGGATGGAGACCGGTCATGCTCTTTTCGGCCGGCATCACGTTGGCCGTGGCGGCTGCCATCTGGATCGTGGTGCGGGATGACCCCTCGGAAAGGGGTCGGCTGAGCTTCCTCCCGTCCGCTGCTCCCAATTCCCGTTCTCCCGGGTTTGCACTTTCGGATCTGTTGAAAGTATTCCTCTACCCGAACACCTGGCTGCTGTCCATTGGTCCAAGCGGCTTGGTGGGGCCGTTGCTGGCCTTTTCCGGCCTGTGGGGGATCCCCTTCCTGACCACTCAATATGGGCTGACACCCACAAAGAGTGCGGCCCTGACCTCCACACTCCTGGTGGCCTGGGCCGGAGCAGGACCTATCATCGGTGCCCTCTCGGATAGGATCGGTCGCAGAAAACCCCTGTACGTGTGGGGCTGCCTGTTGGCAACCGCCGGCTGGAGTGTCATCCTTTACGTGCCGGATCTTCCCCTGTGGGTGCTGACATCCCTGATCACCCTTGTGGGTCTTTCCTCGTCCGGCATGATTCTTGGTTTTGCCTTTGTCAAGGAATCGGTGCCGGCATCCCTGGCGGGTACGGTATCGGGGGTGTGTAACATGGGTGTCATGAGCGGACCCATGGTGCTCCAGCCGGCCATGGGCTGGGTACTTGACAAGAACTGGAAAGGTGTGCTGGAGAACGGTGTCAGGGTCTACGATATGGGGGCCTACCGGGCCGCATTCGGTCTGATGATCGGCCTGTCGGTTCTTTCCGTCGTGCTGATCTCTTTGGCGAAGGAGAGCCATTGCCGGCAGATGGTTGAATAAATATTGATGACTTTTTACAAAGTCATCAATATTGGATGGTCTCGCAACGAAGGCCCCTGAGAAATGCGAGATGGGGAGGATTCGAATGTTTGAGGGGAGAATCTTGAAGGGCTACACGCCAGGGGACATCGGGACAATTGTGGCGCTTCATGCGGGATACTACAGCAAAAACTGGGGATTCGGTCTGCCGTTCGAGGCCAAGGTGGCCACGGAACTTGCAACGTTCCTGGAGAGATACGACGAAAACCGGGACGGTTTCTGGACCGTAAGGACGAAAAGGGACGTAACCGGTTCCGTTGCAATCGATGGAATCGATGCGCAAAGGGTAGGAGCACATCTTCGATGGTTCATCGTGTCCGACGGGTTTCAGGGCAGCGGGATGGGAGGACGGCTTATCAGAAGGGCAGTCGATTTTTCAAGGGAAAGAGGGCACAAGCGCATCTATCTCAATACCTTTGAAGGGCTCGACGCCGCCAGACACCTCTATGAAAAGGAAGGGTTCAGGCTGGTGGACCAGTGGAGAGGAACCCAGTGGGGCAAAGAGGTGAACGAACAGAGGTTCGAATTGACTTTTTGAGTGAATGATCCCGGCCCTTACCGGGATCGAAAAGGAGGAGCGAATGACATGGAATCCCTGATCAAGGCATGGGAAGGCGAGACCGTGATTGTGCAGGTTGACAAACCCACAGGGGCCTGGATTTTCATCGCCGTCTATTCCACCCGTCTCGGGCCGGCAGCAGGCGGTACGCGCATGAAAGCCTATCCGGACGTGAGGCAGGCCCTCCTGGACTCCATGAGATTGGCCAAGGGGATGGCTTACAAGTATGCCGTGGCAGGCATGCCCTGGGGGGGCGGGAAGGCCGTTATCGCCCTGCCTCACGGTTTTGCGGATCACTCCCGTCCGGGTCTGCTTAACCGATACGGAAAGCTGATCCATCAGCTTGGCGGTCTTTTTTCCACAGGGCCCGACGTGGGCACGTGTTCAGAGGACATGGACAGGATTGCAGAGACCGGCGCCCCGCACGTCTTTGCCTGCACGCCTCTTGGCGGCGGAAGCGGTTCATCGGGCCCCTACACGGCATTGGGAGTGTATACCGGCATACGGACGGCCTGTGAACATCTTTTCGGGGAGGGTTCCCTGTCGGGTCGAACCGTGCTTGTCCAGGGAACGGGCAGCGTCGGGGGACCCTTGATCGAGCGGTTGCTGGAAGCCGGTGCGGAGGTGGCTTTCAGTGAAATAGACGAGGCCGAGATCCTTAGGTACAGGGATGAGCTCGGTCTCAAGTTTGTAAAAACCGAGAATGTCTTCGAGACACCTTGCGATATCCTTGCCCCTTGTGCCCTGGGAGGGCTCTTCAATGAAGCCTCCATCCCCAGTCTCAAATGCCGGGTCGTAGCGGGGGGTGCCAACAACCAGCTGGTGACCCCTGAAGATGCGGACAGACTCCGAACCAGAGGAATCCTGTACGCGCCCGATTATGTGATCAATGTGGGAGGGGCCATGGCCGTTCTCGGTATGGAAACCCTCGGGTGGGGCCGGGATCGCGCTGAGAGGGAGGTCGCAGGGAGCGTAAGCAAGGCCCTCCATCAGGTCTTCGACCTGGCTGAGAGCGAGGCCATTTCCACGGAATCAGCGGCCAGTCGGATCGCCGAAAAACGGCTGAAGGATGATCGGTGACCCTTTCTTGACAGCTTATGCCCCCTAACCTATACTCTGCAAAAATCAAAAAAGAGCAAAACTCGAATTCATGGAGG
>CAYUCJ010000350.1:0-3791 GCA_964443285.1 uncultured Desulfobacteraceae bacterium
GCTGCCGCGGAAATGATTCTGAAGATCAATGAACTCCCGGAACGGATGGACGGAAACCTGGTGGCAACGGTGGGTGAAATTCAGAATGATCCAAATTCCAGGAACATCATCCCTGACAAGGTGCATTTCACCGTGGATATTCGTTCCTGGGATGACGATCATGCCTTGAAGGCGTGGGAAGTGTTACGGGAGGATTTTGAAGAGATTGCGACGCGAAGGGGCTGTCCAATAAACATGGAAGAAACCTGGAAGGTGCAGCACTCGCCTTTTGACGCGAAACTGGTTCAGCGAATCCTGGATATTGCCGACCAGTTGGGCTATCCCAACCTCCATATGGTCAGCGGCGCCGGTCACGACGCCAGCTATATGAACCAGGTCTGTCCAACCGCCATGATCTTTGTCCCCAGCATCGAAGGCCGCAGCCATGTTGAGGTAGAAAACACCGGTTGGAAAGATTGTGAAGCCGGCGCAAACGTGTTGTTGCACGCCATGTTACAATCGGCTGCGGAGCGGTAGGTCGGCTCAATCCAAGAGTTTTAGATTAGCCCTCCTCTGCAAGCCTGCCCGCTCCCTGGTGGTGGGCTAGTCGAGTTGCGTACTTCCCAACCGCTTGATTTGTTTTTCCACCTCTTCTATCTGGTCTTCCAGTTCCTCGATAGCCAGGATCTGGTGGGGCCGGACAGAGTGGGCCGGCAGGGCCGCTTTCCTCTCTCTGAGTTCTTCCTTCAGATCCTCGATCTTTTTCTCCAGTTTCTCTTTGATGGTCGCTTCAGCCATGCGTACCTCCCCCACGAATTCACGGACCTTCCGGGCGTCTTTTCGGAACCGGAGGGGATTCCCGTCCGGGCCCTTTTCATTGGTCAGGGTACAGCTGTCCGCCCCTGCAGGCAGGATTTTCAGGATAGCCTCACCGACGTTTTCCGGGGATAGCCCGCCGGCCAGGATCACCGGGATGCGGCTTTCCTTCACCAGTTTTCCGGCCATTCCCCGGTCAACCGTCTCACCGGTAATCCCGATAAAGCCTGTGACCGGTTCCTCCTCCACCCATGTATCCGTAAGAAAGACGTCGGTCAAGCTCTCCAGTTCCCTGGCAATATCCAGGAAGGGAAATTTTCCATCCTCCTCTTCACGGGGCACGGGAATGGAGCGTACGATCCTGATCTCAGGAAAATAGCCTTTCACCCCTTTCTGTAATGCTTTGAAAGGTTTTAGGCCATGCATCTGTTTTTCGGGCGAAACAAGGTTGTCGCAGAAGTGGACAAAATCCGGACCATAGTAGTCCAGTGTCCTGAAGATGTTCTCCCTGTGAGTGAAAAGGGGGATCAGGCTGTTCTTTTTGCCCGCGTTCTGGATCAAACGAACGGTTTCCCTCAGCAGGGGATCACGCCATTCGGTCTCTGAAAGGACCACGCTCCCCAGGTGATCGATTCCGGTTTCAATACACTTCTCCACTTCCCAAGGTGTCTGTATCTCGTATATTTGTACGATCATGCACTGACCCTTTCCCGCTTCATCTCGACTCTGAACAGACTTTCCATTTACCAGTTTAAGTGATTTTCCTCAAGGTTTTTGCAAAAACTGCCGATATACCTTGAAATTTCATGCCGGATCTGGAGTTGATTTACATGATTGTGACAAGTGAAGGACTATGTATAGATCTGAAAACGTCATTTCTAATTTAAATTCGAATGGTTACCAGAAAGTTCGCATCGCCCTCCCAGTCCATAGCAAACCCTGTGGAGACTGTGGCGGCTTTACGCTCATTGAACTCATGGTCGTTGTGGCCATTCTGGGTACGCTGTCGGCCATTGCCATACCTGCCTACAGCAGATACGTGGAAAAGGCGAAAATAACCAAGGCCATAGCCGAAATCAAGATCCTCAGTGATGAAATCGACACATTTGGAGCTCCGTCGGGGGTTTTTCCCAACACGCTCAATGACATAGGACGTGCAGGTCTTTTGGATCCCTGGGGCAACCCGTATCAATATCTAAACTATGCCACTGGAGGCGGGAACATACGCAAGGACCGATCCCTTCACCCCTTGAATTCGGATTACGACCTCTACAGCATGGGAAAAGATGGGAAAAGCGAGCCGCCCATCACGTCCCATAACAGCCAGGACGATGTCATAAGGGCAAGCGACGGCCGATTCATAGGGTTGGCATCCAACTATTGATAGCACCAAAAGGTGGATGAACAACCCTTTGATTTGCGTGCCCGTCCTTGGGCACGATGATGACCTCTTTACGAACGCATCGACTACTCGCCGAATGAGGATTCTTTACTGATGGAACCTGTCAAAACCCAAGACCCATCGTTCAAGACATCCTTCTTGAGAGGCGGGGTGGCTCGCCGTATATTGGTACAGTTCATTCTCTGCACCCTGGTGCCTATTGCCGCCCTCGGCATCATCTCCTTCAGTCAGGTCACGAATCAGCTTCGGGAGCAGGGCAAGTTGCGGTTGCTGCATTCGAGCAAGAACCTGGGGATGTCCGTCTTCGATAGACTGACTTTTCTTGACAATGAGCTGGAAAACCTTTCCCTTTCCATCCAACGTGACCCGGAGATTATCCTGAAACCCCTATCCGGAGATTATCTGAAAAAACTGAAACAGCAATTCAGCGGCCTTGCGCTCATCCGGCGCCCCACTGCCTTCATTCCGTTGCTGGGAAAGATTCAGAAACCGAAAAAATTTTCAGATCAGGAAGAAAAGCACCTCCTGAGGGGAAAAGCCTTGCTCAGAAGTCTCCGGGATCAAAATGGCCGGAAGCATCTTTTCATGGTCCGAGCCATCCTTTCAGAAAACTTCGTAGCGGGATGTCTCCTAGGAGAAATAAAGACCAGCTACCTGCTGGGCCTGTCCGACTATGATTCCCTTCCCCATAAAACGGAACTCTGCGTCCTGGATCAAACGGACCAGGTCATATTTTGCACGATACCCATTCCCTCTTCCTCTTACCGGAAACAGGTGGAAAGTGGCACATCCGGTTACTTTGACTGGAATTCCGGGAGAAAAAAATATCTGGCCGGCTTCTGGGAAATCCCACTGAAATACGACTTTCTACATGCCAGATGGGCCATTATCATGAGTCAACCCCGGGAATACATCTTTTCTCCCGTCTCCTATTTCAAGAAGACATTTCCACTTGTGGTTCTCCTCTCCTTTCTGGTTGTGGTCTTTATCAGCCTTATACAGATTCGGAGGACCATGCTGCCCCTGGAAGAATTGAAAAAGGGGGCCCACCTGATCGGGATCAAGCAATTCGATAACAGGATATCTTTAAAAAGCGGGGACGAGTTTGAGGATCTCGCACAATCATTCAACACTATGGCCGAACAGTTAAGCAGGCAGTTCAACACCTTGACCGCGGCGGCGGAAATTGATCGAGCGATCCTGTCGTCTCTGAAAACGGAAGAGATTTCGACGATTGCACTCACCCGAATGGCCGATCTTTTTCATTGCAATACAGCGGGCCTTGTTCTCCTCGATCACAGCAACCCGCCGCGTCCGCCGAAGGCTTATAAACTCGACCATCCTACTAAAAGAGTAGCGCTTGTTGAGGATGTGGAAGTCCACCCTTCGGAAATCAAAGGTATCCTCAAGAAGGGAGATTTCATGATCTTCCGGGATGACGAAGTCACCCCGAAATGCCTTCTCCCTTTTCAAACGAATCCCGCCCAGTCGTTTGCGGTTCTCCCCCTTTTCATAAAAGAAGACTTTGCAGGCGTCTTGGTGATGGGTCCATCCGACCCATTTGAGCAGGACAAAGACAATCTCTCCCAGGCAC
>CAYUCJ010000351.1:0-3779 GCA_964443285.1 uncultured Desulfobacteraceae bacterium
AGCAGTTCTCGAACATTGTAACCCACACCCCGGACGCCGAATTCCCCGAAAAAAGCCAGATCTTTTCTCACCTGGGCCGGATTGACATCACACAACTGTGCGAGTTTCTCGGAAGATATGACGTCAACCGGAGTGTCCAGAATCCTTTCAAGGGGTCTCGAATAGAGGGCAAGCCGCTCGATTGTTGGTTCAGGAATTTTCTGGGTCTTGCTCATGGCTTGATATTTGAAAAATGAACAGGGGAAAAAACCGTGGTTGTGGCAACATGGAGGACCGCCGACACGGTCCCAAGGTGCTCAAAAAATAGGGCCGGCCTGTCCACGAGTTGTGAATTATTGCACATGATTGTGGGAAAAAAGAGGACCCGAAAACGGGTCCTCAAAATAGGTTGTGGACTTACTAGAAAACTTTTTCGACGATGCTCGCAAAGTCCGGGATCTTGAAGACCATGATAAAACAGATCACCAGGGCATAGATACAGAGGGACTCGATCAGGGCCAGACCGATAATCATCGTGGTCATGATCTTTCCACCTGCCTCAGGGTTCCGTGCGGTACCCTGAAGAGCGCCGTTGATGGCGTTGCCCATACCGATACCGGTTCCCATGGCCGCTACGCCGATGCCGAACCCGCAGGCGATGGCAATACCGAAAAAGATCCACAGGCCTGCCGCCTGCGCCTCACCGGAGTGCTCTGCGGCCATGGCCATGGAGGTCATGCCCAGCGTCATCATCGCGGTGAGACTGCCAATTAAACGTTTCTTGCTCATTTGAATCTCCTTTCCTGCCTTAAAATTTGACCTTCTTCCAAAATAATCCAGACGTAACTTAGTGGGCCTCTTCCATGGCACCGACAAAGTACATGGTTGCAAGGAGCATAAAAACCAGGGCCTGGATAAAGCTCACCAGGAGTCCCAGGAACAATAACGGAAGGGGCGCAAGGTAGAGCCCCGCAAGGGTGACCACGATACCGAATACCATTTCTTCACCGAAGATGTTTCCGAACAGTCGAATACTCAGCGACATGACCCTGGCCACATGACCCACCAGCTCAATGGGAAACATCAGCGGAGCCAGCCACCAGACAGGACCGAAGAAATGCTTGATGTATTTGAAACCATGGTGCTTGATGCCGATATAATGCGTATAGAGAAAAGTGAGTATGGCCATGGATAGGGTGGTGTTGTAGTTTGCGGTGGGGGAAGCGAATCCCGGGATCTTGCCTATCAGATTACAGATGAGAATGAAAAGAAAGATCGTGGCTATGAAAGGGAAAAAAAACCTGCCTTCAGGGCCGGTGATGTCCACCATGAATTTCTCCAACCCCTCCACAATTACCTCAAATACATTCTGCCCCTTTCTGGGCACCAATTGAATGCCTTTGGTGAAGACAATCGATGCCAGGACCATAATGATCATAACCAGCCACGAGTGCGTCACATGGCTGTAGGCCTGACCGAAGTGACCGAGGCCTATGGCCTCGAATAGCTTATTCAAGAACAGAAAGCTGTGTTCCTCCATAAATTATGCTACCTCCCCGGATGATTTTTCCCAGACCAAAAGGACCCCTAGAGTTACGATGCTGAAGACAACGACGGAAAGTCCAACGGCCAGTCCGACCGGATTGATCCAGCTCTGGCTGATCAACAGGTAAATCAACAAGCCCAGGACGGCCATCCGCAGATAATACTTGCCCACGACGGCCCCCTTGTTGGCACCGAAGACCCCGCTGGGACTGAATGCCCTTGTAATCGTACGCTGAAGCAAATTGAAATTTGCGATAATCAGGAATCCTCCCATGATAACGCCGGCCGTGAAACCGTTGCCCATGAAAAAAAAGCTTGCTGAGGACAAAAGAAGCAGAATGACCCAGTTGAGGGTTTTAAGAATCTTGAATGCTCGTGCCCAGTCCATAACGCGGCGTCCTGCTAAAACTTCTTGGACTTTCTATAAAGGGTGACCAGATTCCTGAAAGCGGCGGCGACTCCGATACACAAACCTACCAGAAGGAGCCACGGCTGGGTTCCCAGCCACCGGTCAAGGTAATGGCCGCCCACGGCCCCAATGCCGATGGAGAAGGCCATGGTCATGCCCACAGTACTCAGATACCCCAGGTCCTTGATGGTCTTCTTCAGGTCATTGTCCATGGTGGGATCAGGGTACCTTGTCAAAATAAGAAAAAACAGGTTGTTTTTATCACAGGTTTTCGGCCAAAGTCAATAGAATTCTGGCTAGATGGACCCGAAAGCCAATGCGGCAACTTCAAGAGTTTTTTTGATGACTTCCTCATCATGCGCGAGAGAAAGGAACGTGGTTTCGTAAGGGGAGGGTGCCAGGTAGATGCCACCTCCCAGCATCCGGGTGTAGTAGCGTTTGAACCTGTCACCGTCACTCTTCTTGGCGCTTGCGAAATCGGTGACGGGGGACTTCGAAAAGAAAAGTGATCCCATGGAGCCCAGTCGGTTGACGACCACCGGGATTCCCGCCTCTTCGGCCGCCGATTCAAGTCCTGAGAAAAGTTGTTGCGATCTCTGTTCCAGTGTCCGGTAGATGTCGCCCTCCTTGAGAATACGGAGCGTAGCAAGTCCGGCGGCCATTGCCAGGGGATTTCCGGAAAGGGTCCCCGCCTGATAGATATCACCGTCAGGGGCCATTCGCGACATGATTTCCTTCTTTCCACCAAAGGCCCCCACAGGGAGCCCTCCGCCGATAATCTTTCCCAGTGTGGTCATGTCCGGAATCACATGGAAGAGTTGCTGTGCGCCGCCCTCCGAAAGCCTGAAGCCCGTGATCACTTCGTCGAAAATGAGCAGACTTCCGTTTCGCCGGGTGATATCACGAAGCCCCTCGAGAAAACCTTTCCCAGGGATAATAACACCCATGTTTCCCGGGACCGGTTCCACAATCAGGGCCGCGATATCCTTGCCGAATTCATCAAACGCGCGCGACACGGCCGTGAGATCGTTGAAAGGGAGAGAAAGGGTATGTTTGGCGAGGTCTTCCGGAACTCCCGGGCTCCCCGGAATTCCGAAGGTTGCGAGTCCGGAGCCGGCCGCCACCAGCAGGCTGTCGCCGTGGCCGTGGTAGCACCCGTCAAACTTGATGATTTTCTCCCTACCGGTGTATCCCCGTGCAAGGCGGATGGCACTCATGGTCGCCTCGGTCCCGGAATTGACCATCCGGACGCTCTCAATGGAAGGAACCATGTCGACGATGATTTCCGCCATCTCCACTTCCAGCCGGGTAGGAGCACCGTAACTGGTGCCCAGTTCGAGGGTTTCCCTCAGGGCATCCAAGACCTCTCTCCTGCCATGGCCCAGTATCATGGGGCCCCAGGAGGAGACATAGTCGATATACTCCTTTCCGTCGGCGTCCCAGAGGCGGCACCCTTCGGCCCTGGCGATAAAGGGCGGGTCAATCCCCACGGACTTCCCCGCCCGGACCGGACTGTTGACGCCACCGGGGATCGTTTTTTTCGCTCTTTCAAAGAGATCTTCGGATTTTGTTCCCATGACGCTATCCTTTGAATACAGTCTCCCACTCGGGAAAGGAAAACCTCTCGCCTTTAGAAAGACTTGAGTTTGAATTTCGATAAAAGATTCAAGGGGCCGAGGGTTCGAGGGTTCAAGTGAAAGAAGTTGCTTTCCTACACCTTCGGCGGGCCTGGATTTCCTGTAAGATCCACTTATACGAATCACCGGTTGGTTGTCAAGGAGGATATGGGAGGAATGGAGAGGAATATCCTTGAAAAAACATGGAAAACACGTTATTGAAACAGACA
>CAYUCJ010000352.1:0-3778 GCA_964443285.1 uncultured Desulfobacteraceae bacterium
CTTATCCCTGAATTCGATCACCTTGTTTTGAAGTTCTTTGATGTCCATAGCTTTGGTGAAAATCCCACGGGATCATGCTATACTAATGCCATGGAAAAGAAACGTCTCAGCGAAACAAATCCCTACTTGCGAGATAAGGCCAAACGGAAAGTCGGTTTGTTTATGTCCATCTGTTCGTCTTCGGACATTGAGGGAATCGCGGCAGAGGGCGTTCTAAGCGAATATCTGTCGAGAAAAGCCAAGCAGACTACGAGTCATAAGATTGCAAAGAGTGGGCAACGACACTCGTAAAGACTTTTTCCAAGGGCGCATAATTTCGATCCAGTCCATACCGTACAGCCGCAAAATATTCCTCCTGCCGTGCATCTGCGTATTCCGGCGAATCCGGACACCCATTCCAGCCCATTCCGGACACCCATTCCAATCGAAAGCGGACACCTGTTCCAAACCAAAGCGGACACCCATTCCAGAGCAAAGCGGACACCCCCAAATCGGAGCGAAGCGACGCTGGAAAATCTGTAAATATGATATACGCTGTTTTTTATTCTACTGACAACTTGGCGCCTACTCAAGAAGTATTACCAAGTACTATCCCGAGGGTCAATATTCTTGATTCATAATTGTCACCATTGGTGATTTAAGACAACGATTCGTTGCATATACAGATTCCATCCACCTGGAAATTACATCACCCCCTTCGTGTTATTCAAATGCCGATTTCAACTACCGATTTGATAGTCATCCGGCAAGTCCAAGAAATCCTTTTTTGCCAATTGATTCTCAATCAAGTACCCAATTTCACCTCTGTTTTTAAGTTGTGATATCATCCACTGCGGCAATCGAATGGTCACCAGTTCACGTCTCAAATGATCTGGTTTCTTTTTTCTGCCGGCTCCCGTACGTCTTCCGCCTCGCATTTTCACCTCCAAAGCATGCAAACTGTATGATTAACGTGTTACGCTATTCAGAATGCACGACGATATTCATGATCTGAAGATGGGATTAAAACAAACCCGATTTCTCGGATGGTCGTTTATGGTGCAGCGCCGCCACTTTAACCCCGAATAAAATGGTCAATTTTCGGTTAGCACAACCAGATTGCGAACAAGGTTGCTTTTTTTCCACCTCAATCTGTTGTTTGGATATCATTTTTTTCCTTTCGCGCATTGGTTGAAAGGAGCTTTCTCATGGAATCCCCTTCAAGATTGATTTTGTGTGCGTTGTGTATGAGGCGATCAAGGATCGCATCGGCGATGGTTGGGTCGCGGATATTGTCGTGCCAGTTTTCTATGGGCAACTGGGTAGCGACAATCGTGGACCAAAAGGAGTGTCTGTCCTCAACCACTTCCAACAGTTCCCTTCTTTCAGGAGCAGTCATGGGTGTAAGACCTAAATCATCAAGGATGAGGACTTTTGCCTTGGCCAGTTTTTTCATGATTTTAGGGTAGCTGCCGTCCGCTCTGGCCGTCGCCAGTTCCTGAAAGAGCTTGGGCATCCTGATGTAGAATGCTGAAAAGCCCATGCGACAGGCTCTATTTGCCAAGGCGCAGGCCAGATACGTTTTCCCCACCCCGGTAGGACCCGTAATAATAATGTTCTGAGCGTTTCTGATCCAATCGCAGTTGGCAAGGCGAAGGATCACGGATTTGTCGATGCCCCTGGGAGCTTTGTAGTCGATATCTTCGACGCAACCATTGATTTTCAGTTTTGCGTTTTTAAGCAGGCTATTCATTCGGCGGTCTTCTTTCCACGTCCAGAGCCGGTCTACAAGAAATGCGAACCGTTCTTCAAATGCAAGTTCGTTCATATCCGGCTGTTGGAGCTGTTCTTTAAAGGCATCCGCCATAGCATAAAGTTTCATGGTATAGAGTTTTTCCAGGGTTTGCTGGTTAAGCATGGCATGCCTCCTTTTCAGTGTAATATTGTTTCCCCCTTATATTGGGATGGTCTATCGTGTTGGAAACGTCATCTTGTTCAAATAGCAAAGGTTGTTGATCGAGTCCGTTTTTCAAGATCGAATTTACATTTTTATATGAATAGCCTTTGATCACAAGGGCGCGGTCGCAGGCAGCTTCGAGACGTTCAGGAGAATAGGCTTTTGCCAATCTCATGATGCCAAGACAAGATCGAAACCCTTGTTCCGGGTGGGGTTTGCTCTCCAGGATATGGGAGATAAGTCTCTGCGTCCCGGGACCATTTTTTCCGGCCCAATTGATAATCCTGGAAGGGGTCCACTCAAGATGCTTTTGATGAGATTTCGGCATATGCTCCCACAAAGTGGTGAATCCGCCTTCCTTAAAACTTCTAACATGGCTGGCGACGCGCCGATTTTTAAACAACACTTCGACCGTGCTGTCTGTCACCTTGACATCGACCTGTTCCCTCGCTAACTGATAAGGAACACTGTAGTAATGACGAAAAATTTCAATATGATAGTCGATATTCACCCTGGCCCTCTTCCATTCGGCATATTCATACGCGGTGGCGGGAATCGGTTGAAGGGCAGGTCGATCCACTGTTAAAAACAAGGTTCTGCGTGTAGTATCAAGCTTTTGGAATTTCCGATTATTCAGCTCAGACAATCTTTGTGAAATTTCCTTGTTGAGTTCAGCTATGCTGAAGAAGGTGTGGTTTCTAAGGGCGGCCAATATCCAACGCTCAACGATCAGAACTCCCCCTTCCGCCTTCGCCTTGTCTTTGGGTTTTCTGGACCTTGCAGGGATCACAGCGGTTCCGTAATGCTCCGCCAAATCCTGATAGGTTGGATTGATATCGGGTTCATACCTGCAAGGATGGGTGACGCCGGACTTGAGGTTGTCGGGTACGAGGATTTGAGCAACGCCGCCAAAAAACTCAAAGGCACGAACGTGGGATTTAATCCAGAAAGGCAATTCCTGGGATGGCGTCGCTTCTGCGTAGGTATAGTTGCTGGCGCCCAGAACAGCCAGAAAAATCTCGGCCTGAGTAATTTCACCTGTTGCCCGGTTGATTATCGGAACTGTTTGGCCAGCATAATCAATGAACAGTTTTTCGCCGGCCAGGTGTTCCTGCCGGAGACAAACATCTAATTTCTTCACCCATCCCCGATAAAGTTCACAAAAACGGCTATACTGATAACCGTCCGGATTTGCCTGTTTATATTCGTACCAAAGCAGGTTCAGCGTAACACTTTTCCTCTTCAGCTCATGGTACAAATAGTCCATCGAAGGCATGGAACGTTTCGTAGAGGTCCCATTATTAACGGGTGGGTAAAGAAGATCTTCAATGGCCCGGTCATCCAGATCCGCAGGGAGCGGCCATGTCAAACCTGCACTTTCAGCCCGTCCGATGTACTCCGATACTGTTGTTCGGCCGATATCGCAACTCTTGCTTATCTGCCGTATGGAACTGCCATTTATAAATTTGAGCCGTAAAACTTCTTTGATTTTTCGCATGGATAATCTCCTTCTAGCCATTTTTGCTCTCCCCCTTATTTTTTCAGAGGAGAATACTGGCTGAATTCACAATTATCCAGCGTCTCTAAACTGCCCGATCCAGAAGCATTGTAAGCGCCCAAAATTGGATGCTTGAAACACTCAAAATGCACTGTCCGGATTCAATCGGAATCAGTGTCCGGAATGAACCGGAATGGGTGTCCGGAATGAATTGGAATCACTGTCCGGAATGAATCGGAATGGGTGTCCGGAATGAATTGGAATGGGTGTCCGGAATGGAGCGGAATACGCAGGTAACAGGAGAACCCTTCCGGGAATCCTCCCCGGTTAAGGGCCAGGGTCGG
>CAYUCJ010000353.1:0-3771 GCA_964443285.1 uncultured Desulfobacteraceae bacterium
CCACCTCCAGGGCCACCTTCTCGTTGACGGACCATTCGGCGTAAATCCCCCGTTCCCGGGCGACAGCGGCCAGGGATTCGAGGATTTGAACGGAGGGAGACCCGGGATAGGAGGCCGCCACCTGAACCCCCGCTTCGAGAGCGCCCCGTGCCGCAGCCTCATTTCCGGAAAGCATGCACGTTTTACCAGGTGCATCCATATTCCAGCTGAATTCCGTCATGACCCGATTCCCTTTATGCCTTGCGGAAGAACCTCCGCGTCCCTCTCAACCGCAACATCTGCCCCAAATTCCGGACTCCTTCTCCATCGTTGCACCTCAAGGAAGGGGCGGTGGGTTCATTTCGTACCGGTGGAAACCTCTACGCCCCGGCCCTCCGTTGATGATTCATTTGCAGCAATGGAGTTGAGTTAAACCGCGCTATCTCAATCGATGAATTTTGTCAAGTTCATTCCAAGACACTTTCAAAGGACAATGCCGATATTGTCCCTTAAATCATAGCTTAACTTCATATTTTCCCTTGACATCGATACGTGGATATAATTTGATAATTCATAATATAAAGAGATTATTTTTTTTGTGTCATTTCCGATGGCCAACTTGGAGAAAAGTGATGGCACCCAGGATAAAACTAAAAAAAACACCTCCCAAAGCCATGAAATCGCCAAGCAAGCCGCCGTCCTCAAGACGGCCTGAAGGGACTTTGCAAGAGTCGCGTTTCAAGTGCACGACAGGAGAGGTCAGCCATTGAATCACCCTGCCGGCAACAAGGAGAGGCAAGCATGGAGAAATGGGAATGATCACATCACTCTATTTTGACGACTTCCATGTGGGCCAGAAATTTGTGACCAAGGCGAGGACGGTCACCGAGGCGGATGTGGTCAATTTTGCCGGTCTGTCCTGGGACCATAATCAACTCCATACCGATGCCGAATATGCCGCCCGAACCGGCTTCGGCAGAAGAGTTGCCCACGGGATTTTGGGGATCGCCATCCACTCGGGGCTGTCCTATCAACTCACCGAGAAAACCATTCTGGCCATTCTGGAACTGACCTGGCAATTCAAGCAGCCCATCTACATCGGCGACACCGTCCACGTGGAACAGGTGGTCAAGGAGATGCGCGACACATCGAAGGAGGACCGGGGCATCCTCACCTTTGAAAAGGAGATCATCAATCAGCATGAAGAGGTGGTCCAGACCGGAACGACCACCATCCTGCTGGTCAAGAGGGGATACAGCCCCTGAGGTAAAAGGGGAAATGGGTCATTAGTGATGAGTGGGACGCCTTTACAACATATTGAGGAGGTTGGAGCAGATGGAAATCAGGAAAATATTCGTCGCGGGAGCGGGTTTGATGGGAGGAGGCATCGCCCAGGTCTGCGCCCAGGCCGGGTACGATGTGATAATGCACGATCTCAAAAACGAGATTCTGGAGAAAGGTCTTAATACCGTCCGCTGGTCCGTGGGAAAGCTGGTTGAAAAAGGCAAAGTCCAGGGCACGGTGGATGAGATCATGGGAAGGATGCGCAAGACGACGGACCTGTCCGGAGCCGGGAATGCGGACTTCGTATTTGAAGCGATCATCGAGAACCTCGATGCCAAGAGGGCCCTCTTTGCGGAACTGGACGGGATCTGTCCTTCCCACACCATCTTTGCCACGAACACCTCCGCAATCCCCATCACCAACATCGCGGAGGCGACGAAAAGGGCGTCCAGGGTCGTGGGCACCCACTTTTTCAGTCCCGTTCCCATGATGAGGATTCTCGAACTGGTGAGGGGACTGCTCACGTCGGATGAGACCATGGACGTTGCAGAGACCCTGGGCAGGGGCATCGGCAAGGAAACAATCCGCGTCAACCGGGATGTAGCTGGTTTCGCCTTGAACCGTATCAATTTTCCGAGCACCGTCGAGGCGATCAAGCTGGTGGAAGCGGGCGTGGTGAGCGTCGGAGACGTGGATAAAGGCATGCGGCTCGGATTTGGAAGGCCCATGGGACCCTTTGAAACAGCCGATATGGCAGGACTGGATGTGGGCTTCAACGCCATGAGCGCGGTGTACAAAGAGACCCAGGACGAAAAATTTCACCCGCCCATGCTGCTCCAGAGGAAGGTCAGGATAGGGCACCTGGGCCGGAAGACGGGGATAGGCTGGTACAAATACGACGAAAAAGGCAATAGAATCGGCCCTGTGGATTAACCCGCATTTCCGCGGGACTGCATGCGCTCCCAGATCTTCTGCACCCTGGCCCGGGTGTTCAACAGATAGGCCGGCTCCACCTGCTTGGGAAAGGGCTTGGGATCCCATTCAACCGCCTTGACCCTGGCTATGGTGCGTTGGATGTCTCCGTGCTCGGCCAGCAGGAATTTTTCCACCATGGCGAGATAGCCGGCAGCCTGATCAAGGGAAAGGCGCAGGTATTCCCGGGCATCCGGGCCGGTCAGCACCATCTTGTGCCCCGGGCAGAGGACCCGCATGTCCAGACGGGCCAGACGTTCCAGAGAACGCCGGTAAACATCGTAGTCCACCAGAAACTCGGTGTAGATGTAGCCGGTCCCGTCGTCGCAGCCCACCGCCTCCGAGGCCACCAGAATCCCTTTTTCCGGAATCCAGTAGCTCATAAAATCCCAGGTGTGTCCGGGGGCGCTCATGGCCTCCACATGGCGATCGGCGGCCAAATCAATTGTGTCACCGGATTCCAGCGCCACATCGAGCACGAAGGGTTCGAAGTCCCCCTCGTGAATCGTGCTGCCGGGAGACAGCTGGGCATACCTGCCGGTCTCCCGGTTTAATTCCCTGATCACGTGGACCGCCCTCGGATTCTCCAGGACCTCGCCGATGTGGGCCGACCCGGCCACCTTCATACGGGGATAGAGGGATTTCAGGTAGGATGCCGCGCCGATGTGATCGAAATGGGAGTGGGTCAGAAAGAGGTATGCCGGGTTGCGAGGCCCCAGTATTCTCTGAAGGTCCTCCGCATAGCGACGGGCCATCACGGTCACCCCGGCGTCAAACAGGACTGGCATGGGGCCGTCCAGGAGGTAAACCGGGACGCCGGGGTCTCCGATGACGTAGAAGTCTTCCTCAATTTTTCCGGTTTGCTCGATTCTCATATTCTTCTGCGGCGGATCAAAGGATGGGCCGGGCCGCTCATTTCCCGCCTTTCTTGCCGCTGGACATCCCGGCGATCCGGCGCACCATCTGCTTGCGGTCTTCGATGTCGTACTGGCTCGTGATGGCGATCTGTTCCATGATGGGTGATCCGCCCCCGTGGAAGTTTCCCACATTCACGATGCCGCCGGTGGCCGAACAGAGGATATCGCCCATGTACCGCCAGAATTGGGCCTGATCTTCCACGGGCATATGGGGATTGCGGCCGGTGTACTTCATCAGCAGTTCTCCCGTCTCCGGGTTGGCAAAATCACCCTCGTAAGGAAAAGTGGCCGGTGTTCCCCCGGAAATGTCGCACAGGATCTCGGCTTCGCGATAGACCGCCTCACCGGTGAGACATCGTCCCACATTGCAATAGATGGAGTTGGGGATATAGTTTCCCGGGCCGTACGGCACGGACCCCACCCCCGGGATGTAGACCTCCGGTTTTCCCAGGTCCGAGGCCGTATAGCCTGCGGCATAGCCCAGTTCGGTGGTCTGAATGATTTCGGCCAGCTTTCCCCGAACGTGCTCGGTCTTATGGATGTTGTTGACCTCGGCGGCCAGGGCCGCCGTTCCCAGCAGGATGTCGCCGATGGCCGGTTTGCAGCCCGAATAGCTGTG